>DASVMB010000023.1:0-4418 GCA_036384575.1 Bacillota bacterium | reverse complement strand
GCACCGGATTGATGCTGGAAGATACCAGCCGGATCTATATAACCAGGGATAATCAACTCCTCTATGGGGTCGAACTTTATGAGATTATCCGTAATCCGGACGGTTCGGAGAAAGAACGGCATTATTATACGCCGAAACTATCCAACATCTGTAATGACCTGCCCGTTCTCTGCACCGGCAAGAAATTTCCCAAAGCCGAAGCAGTCAAACGGTTTATCTTTTCCCGCAAATATCAAATCAAACATGTCAATGGACTTACATACGACTTTCTCTATGAGATTGCAGGAGAGCTCGACGAGACGAAGTCGCTGATGCTGGTCGGCGGAGGTAAAACCGGAACCGATCCGCTGATTATGAACGACGGCGGCACCCCTTACCGTGGTTTTCTGGAAGGCCGGGTAAATGGTGATAAGTATTGTCTGATACTGCACCTTACCAATCTGGAGCTAAAGGAGATTAGCGGATGAAACTCGATCTGTCAAAAATGCAGGCCGCCAACGGATATTTCCAGGGTGAGCCGGAATGCATCTCCGGCGCTCTGCGTAACCTGCCCTTTGAATACAAGAAACGCCTTTCCCAGAGTTTTCTGGCGATCCTTCCCGAGCAAATAACCTCCAAGGTCAGTGGTTCGTCCTTTCATGTGTCTCAAAAGATCGACGGCCATTTGCAATTACTTGTATACAACGGGGAACAGGCTTACATCATCGGGAGGGGCGGTATTGTCAGGACCGGACTTCCCTGTCTGGAACAGGCCGCGGCCGGGTTCCGGGAAAAAGGGATAACCTCCCTGATTGCCGCGGGAGAGTTATATTATGCCAAGGAAGATGGCCGGAGCCGGGTTTATGATGTCATTGCCGCATTAGCGGATCAGGGAAAACTTGCTAATCTACGGATTGCCTGTTTTGATATTTTGGAGTTAAACGGTGAATCTTTTAAAACCGCCAACTATGAGACGGTCTATCAGAAGTTAACCGCCATACTACCGCCGGCCGGTCCGGTTCATGTTATTCCCACTGAAATTGTCAAGTCCAAAGAACAGGTCGGCCAGTTATATGAAAAATGGGTGGTGGAACAGGGTCACGAAGGCATTGTTGTTCGGAGCGGAATGCCGTTTATGTTTAAGATAAAGCCCAAGTACACCTTTGACGCGGTCGTCGTCGGCTATGCCGAAGGCATCAACGAGCATAAAGGAATGGTTAAATCCCTGCTGTTCGCATTTCGCAAAGGTGAACTGTATCAGGTTGGGGGCAAAGTCGGCAATATCCCGGAGGAGGACCGCCGCAAGCTTTATGAGGTGTTTTCCCAAAAGCATGTGGCATCCCGTTATATCGAGACGGATAACGAAGGTATCGCCTTCCATATGGTTGCCCCGGATACGGTGATCGAGATCAGCTGTAACGATCTGATTTCGGAGACTGCTTACGGTAAAACCTTACCCAATCAGGTCCTGATGTTTTCCGATCAAACCTATACGCTTCACCAGACTACACCGGGAGTGAAATTCATCAACCTGGTTTGGGAAAGAATCCGCAACGACAAGGCCAACAATGACGATGATGTCCGCTTTTCCCAGATCAGCGATTTGGTTTACCTTCCCGCCGGCGAACCAGTCGTAGCGGAGCTTCCTCAGAGCCAGGTGATTTTCAGGGAAGTCTACCGGAAAGAAGCCAAAGACAAGGTGATGGTTCAAAAGTTCCTAGTCTGGCAGACCAATAAGGAAAAGGCCGATCCCCGCTACCCGGCCTATGTGATGCATTATACCAATTTCAGTTCCCAGCGGAAGACTCCGCTGGAACGGGAGGTCCGCATCTCAAACAGCCGGGAGCAGATTATGATGCTGGTTAAAGAATTTATCGCCGAGAATGTAAAGGGGGGATGGAATCTGGTGAGTTGAGCGCTTGTTTTAGTAGGACAACTATCAATAAAAAAAGGAGAATCTTCATGAAAAGAATTATCGTAGTCGCATTATGCATGCTGGTACTCTCTGTTCAAGCTTTTGCCACCGATCTGGTGAACAAGGACTCGGTCAAGTACAGAGTTGAGATTAAACCCGACTCCTATACCAGAACGGAAATGGATGTTGCCGCAAGTTCTACCTATTCCGACAAATTGAAAAAAGGATATGTCATCAAGAACCTTACCACCGGTGAAACAATCACTGTGACAACGGATAAAAAGGTTTTGATCGTGGATGGAAAGTTTAAACAGGAATAATCGTAAATTTCTTGACCTTCTGAAACAATTTTGAGATGAGATTGCCGGTGCCTTGTATCCTTCGGATAGAAGGCACCGGTAGCTTGCCATCATCAGGGCGTTTCGAGCATAAATCTTGATGTCTTAGAGCATAGGAGGGGATTTGTAAAGTTGGCAATGAGAAAGGGCATCAAAATCGATATAAACGATCCCATAGCTCCGAAGGAAATGCTTGAACACTATGAAAGTGAATATCCAACAATTGATTTTGTTTAAGATAAAATATGAGCTTTGATTTAGGAACTACCAACTCCTGCGCCAGACGGCACAGAATTGTTGGAGTGGCGCAAGCTGACTATTGTATTTCTTTTAGATAGACTTAAAGGGGAAAAAAATGAAGGTTAAAACGGAAAGCATCTTGCCGGCGCCAAGCGATCAAAGGATTCTTGAGTTTGAGTCCAATTGCCGGATCACTCTGCCTGAGGAATTTAAAAAATTTATTAAGGAATACAATGGCGCAGTACCCGAAACGAAAGTATTCTTTGATGGCCGAAGTGAGCGGATGGTTGAGCGTTTTTTGAGCCTTTTGGATGATTTCAAGTCGGATGATGTAAATGGATGGTACGATATTGAAGTGGTTCTGTCGCAAATTGATACTAGATTAGGTGATGACGAAGATCTCATCGGATATAATGTGATACCGTTTGCAGCGCTTTTTGCCGGGGATTTCGTATGCTTGGATTGCAGGAAAAGCGGAATTGCTCCGGTAGTCGTCTGGTATCATGAGGAATCGGACGACTTTAGCCCGGTTTTTTCAACTGTAGCTGCGAGCGTTACAGAGTTTTTTGAGATGTTAAAAGAATAACGGTTTAAACGTTACCCGATTGTATTGTGCATGAGATACGATAAAATTCCAAAGAACAAAACGTTAACCATAGTAGAGGTTGATACACATGAAAGTATCTAGGAGTGGCGATTTTTTGGCGGCTTTTGGTGAACCCATTCTAAAAGAGGGGTTTCTGATTACTGAGAAAATGAATGTGCCGGATTGAAGCAATGAAGGATGTAATAAGGAAATTTAAAGTAGAGGTAAAAAATGGCTGATGACGTGGATATTTCCGTATATATGGAAGATATCAAGAAATGGTGTAAAGACCCGGAAAGATTATTGGAATACGAAAAAAGTATTCGCGAGGCAATCAAACAGAATAAAAAAGATGACGATTCTTTACGGACATCCGCTTCGATTCCGGATGACTTATGGAAAGGAATTGTTGATGCTATTAACTACGATAGCGCCTCAACCGTAGGATGGGCGATCAAGAAATTAAGTATAGTTTATGAACGGATTCAATTGGGAGAAAGAATATTTGTGCCAAGTATAGATGCTTATTTAGAAAAAAGTAATTTTGAAGCAGTAATTTGTAAAACATTTTCCCAATTTATTTTTAACGAAATATTGGAGCTTTACCGGTCGCGAAAGGAGATACGGTAAATGTGTGATCAGTGTGGAGAGATGGAAGGATTATTGATTTCAGATAACATCAATTTAGAATTAATCCAAAAACTGGTTGATGATGGAAAGATAGATCTGTATGCGGGAAACTGTAATCCGAATGAGTTATCAGAGTATCTGGATCGTGGCAATCACTATACAATGAATACATATTATCATTGTAAAAAATGTAACAAATATTATTATGTAGGCTTTTGCCTTTATGGGAACCCTCTGATTGAAGAAGTCGATTCACAGAAAATACTGGATGATATTTTGAGGTTGGAATGGGGCTATGTCGGTACTTATTTCAAAAATGGCTTAACGATGAAAGATGCGAAATATGCGCTCCAACATGCAGCATATATTATAGCGCCGGTATGGTCTTGTCTGATGGATGCATTTGGTGATGGAACTGTCATATCGATGCTGGCGTTAACAAAAACATTAAAAGTATTATATCAAAGAGTTCAGAAAGACGGAGCCATTGAATTGAAATATCCCGATGGAACAGAAGATCAAATAATTAATAATGAAACATTCGATGGGATCATCCAAAAATACTTTTCCGAATCTGTATTGCATGAAATTAAACGGTAGGCGTTGATTGCAAGCTTCGCCATCCCATGAATGAATTGAATCGGAAGTGTAAATATGGATTATAAAATACTAAAAGTAAGTCAAAACAATATGTGCAACGCCGGGATAGATAATACCACGGGACTATATT
>DASVMB010000022.1:0-10652 GCA_036384575.1 Bacillota bacterium | reverse complement strand
TATCGAGGACGACGGTTTGATGAGTTTAGCATGGACCAGTTCAGAAAGGTGAACAAACTGGCACCCTTGTTTTTGGTAAACAGGAATCTCTTCCCGAAGAATCCGCGCAAGTAGCGGCCCACCAGGTCCCACATGCCCGATTCCAACAGCCTGCCCCCGGGATCGGGCCCGCTCCACCAGATCCCGCAAACGGCTACGAATCCAATTTTCACCCGCCTGTTCATCCAAAAAGATATCCCGTTGTATCAAGGGAAGATTCTGCCGGGAGACTAATTGCGGTACGGGTGAGTTCTTCGCCGTGCAACTATCCAGGTAAAAACGGTTCAACTTGCTTAACTCAGTCAGAACCTGCCCCATCACCCGACTATCACCCGTAGCCAAGGACCCCATGTGATTGTTCATCCCGGTAGCCATCGGCAAAATCCGGAACGCCTCCTGAATCAAGCGACTGATCTCCGGCCCGGGAGTACTTGTGGTAATATAATACTTCCCATACCAGCTGGGATCGGCGCTGTAAGCTTCAAATGGAAGGTGAACCAGAACCTCATGCCCTTTGGCTATCGCTTGTTCAGCCTGTTTCCCGGCGAACTCCTCAAACGGCATCACTGCAAATGTCAATGGGAACGGCAGATCCATCATCGCCTGGACCCCGGCGGCATAACCTCCAAAATCATCAATGACCAGGGCAATCCTTACAGTAGTTGGTTGCGCCAGCGTCAAGCGATATAGTATTCGGCCCTGCCAAAAACCGAGCCATAATAGAGATACGGTCATTCCCCCCACCACCCAGGGAAGAAACCGGCGTCCAATGAAAAATACCCTCATTCCGCCTCCTCATTTCCATTAAATCAGGTCCTTTCCATTCTTTATATATACACGAAAAGACACGAAATAAAATCATCACCCGTTCACGTTTTCGAGAAGTTCCTGTGTTTCGTTGTCTTTGTTTTTATGCGGTGGAATAAACGAATTTTGGCGGTGATTGGCAGGAAAGCGCCGCTCCTGCCGCGAAATGTAATGACATTTGAGGGATTATTTGAGGTGATCCTAAATGTTCTGGTTCAATCTGGTCTCGAAGATCATCAATGTTCTGCATTCCGATGAGTCTCCCCGTAGTTTGGCGGCAGGGTTTGCATTGGGAGCAATCGTCGGATTGACTCCGCTTTGGTCGTTACATAACCTGTTCGTTTTCTGCCTGATCTTCTTGATCAATGTCAGCATCCCCGCGGCTTTTTTCGGAATCTTCCTCTTTAGTGGTTTTGCGTATCTTTTGGATCCCATCTTTCACCAGATTGGATACTATTTGCTGGTCAAAGTGGCCTTTCTCAAACCATGCTGGACCTATCTTTATAACATTCCCATCGCGCCGTTGTTCCGGTTGAACAATACCGTCGTTATGGGCAGCCTGGTCACGGCATTGTTAATCTTTATCCCCAACTACCTCGGGTTTACGCAAGTGGTCTGCCTATACCGATTACACTTTAAGGAACGGGTCGATCATTGGAAGGTGATTCAGTTCCTGAAGGCGAGCAACCTATATCAATCCTACCTGAAAATCAGAGCCATGGGAGTCTGAAAATGCGCTGGAAAGCAATTTATCTAATTCTTGGTATATTTTTACTACTGGGGTTGTTTTATTATTTCTTCCTCGACCGTGTTTTGGAAGGTTCCATCGAGCGTTCCCTGGAAACCGTGACTGGGGCCAAGGTGGAGGTTGATAAACTCCACCTGAACCTCTCCGATCTGACCCTGACCATCGGTAAGTTACAGATAGCCAATCCCCACGATACTTGGCGCAACCTGATCGAGACCGGCCCAATCCGGGTCAAACTTGCTTGGGAGCCGCTCTTCTCCGGCAAGGTGGTTATGGACGATATCTCTCTGGCCGGACTGATGTTGGATACGCCGCGCCGGACCAACGGCCGGCTAGGGCGCAGTTTATTGCCGGGACCATTCGGTAAAGCTCAAGCCAAGTTGAACCGGGATATCGCTTCTATGCCGCTCTTAGACTCCGGCAGCATGCAACAGGAAGTGAATCTAAATAAAGATCGGCTACTCTCCTCCTATCGCTTTCAAACCAGTCTGTCAACAGAAATCATTCAGGAACGGATTAATAATGCCGGCCGGAATTGGACCGCCAATCTGGCCCGGCTGGATGAGACGAAGCAGCAACTTCAGCAGATCGACGCCAGGCTACGGGAGTTGAAAACCGTAACCATCAAGAGCCTGCCTGATTTGAAGCAAAATCTGAAAACCGTGGAGGATCTAAACCGGACCATCGGTACTCTGGGCCCGCAGCTGAAAGAAGTCCAAAGTAACTTTCAAAATGAAACGACCGATATCGGTCGTGACGTCAGTGATCTGGCAAGCAAGGCCGATCATGATTATCACGAACTCTTAAATTTAGCCAAACTGCCTGATTTTGATAAGATCAACATCGCCGAGATCCTATTCGGTGAGGCACTGCTCAATGAATCCTCAACCTTCATCAACCTGGTGGACCGGCTGCAAGCCTATGTGCCGGCCGGGATTTTAGCCAATCAAACGTCTCCGGCGGCAACGCCGGAGACGACGGCACGGAATGCGCCGCGTCATCCGCGCGGCGGACAGGATATCATTTTCCCCGGACGCAGGACATACCCAAACTTTTTAATACGGCACCTGGCGGTTTCCGCCCAAGGCCCTTCCCGGACCTTTCTCAAGGGCTATTCGGCCAATGCTTCACTTGAGGGTTTCACTACCGAACCGGCGCTCTACGGCCAGCCAATGGAAATGTCCCTATCGGCAGCGAGTCCCTGTCATTCGAACTTAAGCCTGGAAGGCAGTTTAAACCATATCACAAACCGTATCGATGACCGTTTCAATCTAAAAATTCAAAACATAAGTCTTCCCGCGATTGACTTTATGG
Organism: Bacillota bacterium; assembly: GCA_036384575.1. Taxonomy (GTDB): domain Bacteria; phylum Bacillota; class UBA4882; order UBA8346; family UBA8346; genus DASVMB01. The sequence continues at coordinate 7,744 of DASVMB010000022.1, read as the reverse complement.
ACCGACCGTACCTGCCGGACCGAATTTCGTTGGGAAATGCCAATCTCTTTACCGATCTCGCAGTGGAAAGTGATAAATTCGATCTCCACATCGTTTTAGACAGTCCCAATCTAAAATGGGATTTTGGCGCGCCCGGGCGCGACCATCATTCCGCATCCGGTAATCTTACCGCCGAGATCCTCCAGCAAACTCTGGCGGGATTGGATCGGCTGACTATCGACTATCGTCTTACGGGTCAAAACGACCAACTGCGAATGAGTGTCTCTTCCAATATCGACCGGTTACTCAAGGAGAGATTCGATGCGGCTATCGGCGCTAAAGTCGCCCAGTTTAAAAAGGAGCTACAACTGGAAGTCAACCGGCTCCTGGACGCCAAACAAAAAGAACTGAAGAGTCAGATAGCCCAATATCAGACTGAATTTTCAGCAAAGTTTAACGAGGTACAAAGCTATATCACCCGGGAAGAGCAGATGATTGCCGCAGAACAGCGGAACCTGGAAGCTAAAATAAAGGCTGAAGAAGATAGGTTGACGAATAAGGCGGCTCAAACGGAACAGGAATTAAAGGAACAGGGTCAAAAAGAGCTCGACAAGAAACAACAACAACTGGAGGAAGAATTGAACAAACTCAAGAACCAGTTGTTACCGGGCGGCAAGTTCTAAATCCCGTTTGATAAAATGAAAAAGCCCCGGCACTTCAACCTGCCGGGGGCTTTTGCTGTAGGAAAAAGTATTTATCCCACCAAACCCATGCCCTTCTCCAGGGCGGCTTTATTCAGGGGCAACAACTCTTGTTTCTTTCCGGTCATGGTCTTCTTTAAAACCGAAAGTACCGTCTCCAGTTTCACCGCACCGGTGGCCTGGAGCAGCGCACCCATGATTACCATGTTGGCAACCTTTACGTTCCCCAAGTCGCTTGCAATATCGTTGGCAGGAACCGCTACTACTTGAATGTCGGTCCGTTTCGGCCTGACATCGATGAGGGATGAATTGTAAAAAAGGATACCGCCCGGCTTCATGATCGACTCAAACCGTTCCATCGAAGGCCGGTTCATGGCCACCACCACCGATGGAGCCGCAATGACCGGCGAGCCGACCGGACTGTCCGATACGACGACCGAACAGTTGGCGGTGCCGCCCCGCATCTCCGGTCCGTACGACGGGAACCAGCATACCTGCTTGCCCTCGTACATCCCTGAATAGGCTAAAAGTTGACCGATAAGCATGATACCCTGACCGCCGAAGCCGGCAAAAATCGCTTCCAGATTCATAGCTTCGCTCACTTTGCCACCTCCTTGGGTGCCCGAACCACACCCAGCGGGTATTGAGGAATCATATTGGCTTCCAACCATTTTAGGGCTTCCTGTGGCGCCATCCCCCAGTTGGTGGGACAGCTCGAAAGAACTTCCACCATGGCAAAACCCTGTCCCGCGATTTGTACCTCAAAAGCCTTACGAATCGCTTCCTTCGCCTTCATGACGTGCTGTGGGTTGTGCACACTGACCCGCGCCAAATAAGCCGGACCTTCCAGCGTATTCAAGAGCTCAGTCATTTTGATGGGATGTCCCATGGTATTCACATCACGACCCTGCGGACAGGTGGTTGTCTTCTGCCCCGGCAGGGTGGTCGGAGCCATTTGGCCGCCGGTCATACCGTAAATAGCGTTATTAATGAAGATTACAGTAATCTTTTCACCACGATTGGCGGCGTGTACGATCTCGGCGGTTCCGATGGAAGCTAGGTCGCCGTCGCCCTGATAACAGAAGACCACGTGATCCGGGAGCACCCGTTTAATTCCGGTTCCCACTGCCGGGGCACGGCCATGGGCCGCCTCTTGGAAATCACAATTGAAATAGTTATACGCCATCACTGCGCAGCCCACCGGGGCAACTCCAATGGTTTTTTCCCGGACATGCAGATCATCGATGGCTTCGGCTACCAAGCGGTGAATGATTCCATGAGTGCAACCGGGACAATAATGCATCGGAAAATCGCGTAAACTCTCAGGTCTCCCAAATACCTTTTCCATTAGGCCACCCCCCTGTCGGAAGCAAATTTCATGATCGCATCATAAACATCGGTTACAGACGGCAACGAACCGTTGAGCCACCCGAAATAATCCACCTGAGTCCGACCACCGGATGCCAGCCGGACATCATCCACCATCTGGCCGGCGCTCATCTCCACTACGAGAAGTCGTTTCCCTGCCTGGCTTAATTGGGCGATGCGCTCTGTCGGGAAGGGCCAGAGGGTAATCGGGCGGAAGAGACCGACTTTTTTACCCGCCGTCCGTGCCATGGCAATGGCCGACTTGGCTACCCGGGCCGAGGTACCGTAGGCTACGATGACCAGATCCGCATCTTGGATGCCTTCTTCCTCGAATCGGACCTCCCTCGCTTCAATCTCCCGGTATTTCTGCTGCAACCGTTGGTTAATCTTTTTGAGATCTTCCCCTGCCAGTCCCAAGCTATTGATCAAACTCTGGGGCTTTCCCGAGACCATTCCGGTTGTAGCCCATGGTTTGGCAGGGATCTGTAAATCGCCTATTTCGTCTAACGTCACGGGTTCCATCATCTGGCCCAGCAAACCGTCGGCCAGGATCATGGCGGGATTGCGGTAACGATCCGCTGTAATAAATGCTTGCAGCATCAGATCGATAATCTCCTGTACCGAAGCTGGGGCAAAGACGATTAACCGGTAATCACCGTGTCCCCCGCCTTTCGTTGCCTGAAAATAATCTGCCTGGGAAGGGGTGAGTCCGCCCAGCCCCGGACCACCACGGGCTACGTTTACGATTACACAAGGCAATTCGGCGGCAGCAATATAGGAGATACCCTCCATTTTTAGGCTAACCCCCGGACTGGACGAGGAGGTCATCGCCCTGGCTCCGGCTCCTGCTGCACCGTAAACCATGTTAATCGCGGCGACTTCACTCTCCGCCTGTATGAAAGTACCGCCCACTTCCGGCATTTTCTTGGCCATATATTCCGGGACTTCAGTCTGGGGCGTGATCGGATAACCGAAGAAAAAGCGGCAACCGGCCCGGAGCGCGCCCTCAGCGATGGCTTCATTGCCTTTCATCATCATTCGTTCCGCCATTTATTTAACCTCCTTTATTTATATACTTCAATCACGACATCGGGGCACATCCGGGCACAGAAAGCACACCCGATACACTCGCCCGTATTGGTGACCTCGGCCGGCCTGAAACCATTGGTATTGAAGTGGTCGGCCAGATGAATGATCTTCTTGGGACAAGCGTTGATACATAGCTCGCATCCTTTGCAACGCTCTTCGTTAAAGACGACTTTGGCCATAGATCTGCCTCCTTAAATGTTATCTTTACAATTATTATTACCTGATAATAATCATAAACTTTTTAACCGGGTTTGACAAGACCAAGCGGTTTTCGAGATTGCCCGCCCGGTCAACCGGCCTTATGAACGATATGGCAGGGAGTCAACATTATGCCCAGGGAACAAGCATTTTTAGATGGAGTGGAAAAACGGGATAAGCGTCCAATCGGGGCCGGTGCGCCTCCAAAAAACCGGCCTCAACCGCCTGATAAACAATGGGCAATTGAACTGCATCCGCCACTTTTGTTACCTGCTGCAACCCCTTGTTCCAAAGTTCCCAGTCCGTCTCCGAACCAAGATTAATATTTGATATGATTCCACTGGCCCTTAAGCGACCGGCTTCCTGCAACCGCTGAATCATCCCGATGGTAGCCTCGGTAGTGCGAGTATCGGGCCGGAATGGATTGATGACAATCCACAGGTTATAAGATTCTTCCACAAAATAGCGGTTGAATCGCCCCAAAGCCCGGGCTCCGGCAGGATCCCCGCCCACATCGAAGACCACCTGATAACGGCGATCCTGCAAGGTGGCAAAAATACGTGGTGAAAGCGCCGGCATATCGGAGTACTCCAGTCCCGGTTCGGTGGAAATAACGGTTAGCCCTTGTTTGCCAAGCTCTTCGGTGATATCTCGTGAACGAAAATAGGGGTTGACGATATCCAGATCCACGAGTCCTACCGGGGCAGTGGAGTTTTCTTTTAATTTCAGCGCGTAGGCGATGGCAAATTCGGTTTTGCCGCTGCCGTACGCGCCGCAAATAATGGTCAAACGATGTGGCATCATCAGTCTCCCGTATGCAAAATAAAGCCCCGTAAATATCCGGTAAGATATAATGAACCGGTCACGACAGCCAGCTGATTTCCGGTGGCAATCAAACGGTCCAAAGCCCGGCAAGGATCCGGCTCAGAAACTGCCGGTACCCCATAACCCTCAAATATTTGCGCCAGTTTGACCGGGTCGGAGCTTTTGGGATCGGGAACCGAAGTCGTGATCACATTGGAAGCAAAACCGCTGAAGATCCGAGCCAATTCCTCCAAAGGCCGGTTATTGAGTATACCTACCAACAAAGAGGCTTTCTCTTTCGGATAGAGTATATTCATGGTCACAGCCAATGTTTGAGCTCCATCGGGGTTATGGGCACCATCCAGATACAACTTGACAGGGGCAAACATTTCCAGCCGCTCCATTCGGCTGGGCCAGACAGAACCGGCCAATCCGCTTCGCAGTTGATCCGGATTGATGGATATGCCGGCTGTATTTAGCATCTCCACTCCGGCCAAAACATTCAGGCAATTTAATGCCTGGTGCCTGCCGATTAATTTCAGATCCAGCTTAAGCGGCCCGAAATTGGTTCCCAGGAAAGTACCACTGGTCCCGGTTTCACCAATTACCAAGTCCCGGAGCTCTAATTCACTGGCGCGCCGGCACGGCGCTTGCCTCAAGGCGGCTATTTCACCGAGATATTTCTCGATTTGGGGTTCCTGAATACCGATGACTACCGGCACTCCAGGTTTGATGATACCCGCTTTTTCAAAAGCAATCTGTTCCAGGGTGTCGCCCAAATACTGTTGATGATCCAGAGCCAAATGAGTGATGATACTTAAAACCGGGGTGAGGACGTTGGTCGCATCCAGACGGCCGCCCATACCCACCTCGATCACAGCCAACTCCACTTGCTCTTGGGCAAAATGGGTAAAGGCGATGGCCGTACCTACCTCAAACTCCGTAGGAGCACCGAAACCATCGCGCTCAACCGCTTCCAGGACCGGACCGATCTGGGTGATCACTGCGGCAAGTTGGTTTTTGGAGATCATTTCGCCGTTTACGGTAAACCGTTCCCGGTATGAACTTAGATGGGGCGAGGTATAACGGCCGGATTTGTACCCTGCCGCCTGCAGAACGGAGTCGAGCATGGCTGCAGTGGAACCTTTACCATTGGTCCCGGCGATATGCACGGCCCGGAAATGCTCTTGGGGATTGCCGAGTCGTCGCAAGATTTCCCGGATACGCTCAAGTCCCAACTTCGTTCCGAACTTAGAACACTCGTGAATATAACTTAATGCTTGGTCATAATCCATTTTCAGCGCCCGCTTATGATAAACTTGAGCATTACAAATATCTTAACCAGTGGGTAAACCACCGGTTATGTCACCGGTTGATAGCCGCTAAAACAGGATTCCAGTGTCAATTTGGCCGGTAAACCGCTTGAAATATGAATTTCATGCTATAATATTTAAAGATTATTGTATCACAATTCCGGGAAAACGCCAAGCGACACCAAAGAAACCACAGACGATTTCCCGGCGTGGTCGTTCCGGTAAATATGTAATACAATAATTCAAATTGTTCACAAAAGAGTAACCTATACCCTTCAAAACGGAGGAAACAACATGCATATTGTCTTGTACCAGCCCGAGATACCTCAAAATACCGGTAATATCGCCCGGTTATGCGCAGTAGCCCAAGTAGAGCTGCACTTGATCGAACCGTTCGGTTTTTTCTGGGATGATGAAAAGCTAAAGCGCGCCGGATTGGATTATTGGGATCTGGTAAACATCGAGCGTCATTTGAACTTCCAGGCTTACCTCGACAAGTATCCGGGGGAACATCGTTACTATGCCTCCACCAAGGGAAAGCATTTCTATCATGATTTTCGTTTTGAGAGTAATGCGGCAATTGTCTTTGGCCCGGAGACACGCGGTCTACCCCCGGATATCCTAAGCCGGGATCCCGGGCACAATATCCGGATCCCGATGAGTAGTGAAACACGATCATTAAATCTGGCCAACTCGGTGGCGATCATACTTTATGAGGCTTTACGGCAGCAGGGATTTCCAGGACTGATCTAAGGCAACGGGCACTGGGCAACAGGCAATAGGGGAACAGGCGTGAGGCGCAAGAACAGGCAATAGGCACTGGGCAACAGGCAATAGGGTTTTACCTGTTGCCTGTTCCCTATTCCCTGTTGCCTATAAAAAAACCGTCCTCTTTTCAGAGAACGGTTTTTATACTCTCCGTGTTTAAACCGATTCTACGCTCTTTACATCCGGTATGGCTTGCTTCAAATAACGCTCAATTCCATTTTTCAGGGTCATCGTCGACATCGGGCAACCGGCACAGGAACCTTTCAGCCGAACCTTGACGATCCCGTCCACCACATCCACTAATTCAACATCGCCCCCGTCCGCTTGCAGCGAAGGACGAATCTTATCGAGCGCTTCGGTCACTTGTTCCTTCATAGGGCAACCTCTTTTCTTCATTCCCGAGCGATCGGGATACTTTTTCATTAGTCTATATCCAATACCGCGCTTTTATCTTAACAGAGTTTACCGCCCTTGGCAATAAAGATCGTCAAAAATTAACCTGAAAGCTAAGGAATCATGATCATTTTATAATCCGACCCGTACCCCTAGCCCGTAACTGTTAAGGTCGGTTTGATAATTATCCCCGCCCAGACCTGCATCAGCGCCTGATTTACGATAATCAAAAGTTATACTGACTAAGGGGAGCGGTGTCAATCGTGCTCCCACCTTCCAATACTCAAGGGACGGATGGGCTGAATTGTTCAAATTGCCGTTCCGAAAATAGGCTGCACTCTGAGGAAGATAATATTCTCCTTCAAATGTAAGCATCTCGGAGATTTTCCACTCTCCACCGATACCCAGCGCGAACCCGGAAAAAGTATGGGTTACGCCGTTCGTTTCACTCACAATCCGGATCTGGTACGTCTCAAAACACCTGAGTTTATAATCTAATAATCCAAACTCTGCGCCAATCCGGGGATTTACCATTGTATACCGATACTCGCCATTCTGGCCGTATCCAAGCGCAATTCCCGGCCGGATGAGAATCAAGTTGGATTCGGCATCCAGATAAACCACAGATAATGATTTTGAATCGGTCGTTCCGGTTACCATTCCGTAAGCGGCTTCCGGGTTTAGGTGGAATATTTCTGCCTGAACCTGGGTCTTTTGAGAAAAAATCAAAACCAGCGTGAAAATTCCCGTTAGGAACCATAGAAATGGTTGTGGTTTGTTCGATGTATATTTTGCTGTCATAGCCATCCCCCAAAATGTACTTTATTTGTTTGGATTGGATCGGCGCAATACGACGATCTCAACCCGGCGGTTAGCCGCCCGACCCTCATTCGTCTCATTCGGAGCGATCGAATGATACTCGCCGTATCCGGCTGCAGAAAGATTTGGAGATTGTTCCGGATATTTCGAGAGCCAATACATGATGACATTGGTGGCGCGGTCGGTGGAGAGTTGCCAGTTGGACTGATACCGCGCCGTATGAATCGGAACATTATCGGTATAACCTTCAACCCGGATGACGCTTCCGGTCTTGAAGAGCAACTCGGCCAGCCTGTCGAGAACCCCCCGGGC
>DASVMB010000021.1:0-5770 GCA_036384575.1 Bacillota bacterium | reverse complement strand
TTATAAACCCCGCTACTGTTGCAACTTTCGGGACAATTCGAGGACTTTATAAACTTTTTATACTCTTTTATATAAATTTTAAGCGCCCATTCCGTAAAATTTAAAACCTTCTTTTATAATTGGGGCTGAACCGGGAAAAGGAGGTTATTTCATGACAGCGAGTATCATTGCAGTCAAAGATTTTACCAAGAAATACGGCGATTTTGCCGCGGTGGACAATATCTCGTTTGAAGTGGAGGAGGGTGCCATCTTTGCCTTTCTGGGCCCCAACGGTGCCGGGAAAAGCACTACCATCAACACCTTATGCACCATTCTGGATAAGACCGGCGGCGAGCTATTCATCAACGGCCACGATGTAAGCAAGCAAAAAGATAAGGTCCGCAGCGACATCGGTATCGTCTTTCAGGAATCGACCCTCGATTCCAAATTGACGGTTGAAGAGAACCTCAAATTTCATTGTAAATTTTACAATGTCCCTGATAAAGAGGTTTCCGACCGCATCAATTTCGTCCTTGACCTTGTCGACCTTCAAGATTGGAGGAAAGCACCGATAGGTGGCCTTTCCGGAGGCATGAAACGGCGGGTTGAGATCGCCCGGGGGTTGGTACACTATCCCAAGGTACTCTTTTTGGATGAACCCACGGCGGGATTGGATCCGCAGACCAGGGCCAACGTCTGGAATTATATCTACAAACTACAAAAGCAGCGCAACATCACGATCTTCCTGACCACCCATTACATGGATGAAGCGGAGATCAGCACCAGCGTGGCTATCATCGACCACGGCAAGCTGGCGGCCTTCGGTACGCCGGAAGAGCTCAAATCAAAATTTTCGATGTCCCAGGTCAAGGTCAAGACCTCACGAACCGAGGCGCTGGCGGAATATCTGAACCGTAACGAGATCCGCTATCAGAAAACGGAGGATTGCTTAAACATCTACTCAAAGGATACCCATGAGATCATCGACATCCTTACGGCTTTCAAAGAGAGCATCCTGGATTTTGAAGCCACCAAGGGATCTTTAAATGATGTCTTCTTAAAAGTGACCGGAAGGGAGATCAGAGAATAATGCGCGGAATTGTTGCCATTTTAGGCAGGAATCTTTTAAATTTCACCAGGGATCGGATGCGGTTTGTTTTCACCCTCATCATGTCGGCTTTCTTTTTGTTTGTCTTTTCATTCGGAATGAAATCATCCATGGCCGGCATCCGGCAGCCCATGAACTACTTGATATCCGGGGTTATCATCATGACCGTCTTTCAACAGACCCTCAATAACTCAACGGAGATTTTGAACGACATCGCCAGCGGCTTCATGAAAGAGATCCTGGTGGCTCCCGTACCACGGTGGCAGATCTCCATCGGCCAAATTCTTTCGGCATCGATAATCGGTGTAGTCCAGGGACTCATTGTGCTCGTGGCCAGTCTCTTCCTGGGGTTAAAACTGGATATCGGCCATTTCCTCGAAATGGTGGGAATCATGGCCGTGACCGGCCTGACCTTCGGCTCGATCGGGCTTTTCCTGGCGACGGTGGCCAAAGGATCAACCGCCTTTCAGATCATGACTGCAGTATTGGTGATGCCACTCACCTTTCTCTCCGGGGCTTATATTCCCACCACCATCATGCCGGGGTTCCTGCGGCCGGTGACTTATATCAACCCGTTGACTTATGTCACTTCGATCTTCAGGTATATCGCCATGAAAATGGAACATCTTTCTGTCCCGGAGCTGGTTAACCAAGGGGTGGCCTTTAACCTTCACGGCTTTATCATCACTCCCGGACTCGGTTTCTGCTTCATCATCCTGATGGGTGCAGTCTTCTTTGGGTTATGCGTTCGCAAGTTTAACCGGGCTGATTTTTCTACCGTCAAGGTATTTCAACACCGTCACTAAACTCCTCGTGCAGGTGCCGAGCGATGGATTCACGTTCCTACACGCGAAATCAAACCTGTAAAACTTCATTGAACTGTATCGATTCTTTTGGAGCGGAGATCAAAACGATCTCCGCTCCATATTTTTAACCTCATGAATCATCCAGCCATCGGATTGAATTCTACCAAACCCTCAAAATATTCCTTGCCTTTTCAGCCGTATTATGGTATATTGAACATGTTCAAATCACATTCAAGAGGTGGATGCCGATGGACCACACAGACCTGGATGCCAAGACGAAAATCATCCACGCCACCAAGGACTTTTTAGATCAAGGGGTGGATCCCGACAAGATAACCGTCCGTAAGATTGCGGAACAGGCCGGGGTGGGAGTTGGGTTGATTAATTACCATTTTCAGACCCGGGATAATCTGCTCGGTCAGGTAGTGGCCGATACCATGAGCGGAATGGCCTCAGCCTGGCAACAGATGAAGGTTCAACCCGGTGCGGATTCGCTCGGGAAGTTAAAGCGGATGCTGAAGGAACTTTCGGACTATGGGGCGAAATATCCCAAATTGATGCAGTTTATGGTCAAGCACGAATTGATCCAAGGCAACTTTTCCGCGGAGTTCTATCTTCTCCCGGTCCTGCGGGAGGTTTTCGGAAAAGCCAAAGAGGAGTTGGAGCTGAAATTGATCGCCACGGCGCTGGTCAGCGCGATGCAGGGGGCGCTGGTCAAGGATAAGGCTTTCCAGCGTTACGCAGGGGTGGATATCTATGACCCGGAGCAGCGAAATGAGACCATCGATCGCCTGATTGACTGTTTGATCATAAAATAGAATACTTCAATAGCCGCAATTAAAGTTATTCCCATTTTCGTGTCTTTTGTGTGTTTCGTTGTGAATAAAACTGGCTTACAGATAGAAACTCTTTACTCACCAAAATCACCATTTTCAAGACATAGCGGATTCTTAATCAAAATCAAAATGATCTTTCTTTGCAATATGATTTTCAAATCTCTATGAGGAGCATCATCAATGAGCGAACCCAAAGACTATATCGAACGGATGGATAACTCGTTAAACCAGGTCTTTACCACGGCACTGAAAATTTCCTTCCAAAACCCGTCACTGGCCTTATTTATTTTGCGCAGTACCTTACGGTTACATAAAGCGGCCCGGTCCCGCCGTAGCTGGGAAAGACGGGGAATTCACGTCCCGCCTTACCTCATCGCCAGCATCACCAATGGCTGCAATCTGCACTGCAAAGGCTGTTATGCCCGGGCGCACCATCGCCCCACTGCCCCTGAGCTACCGGTGAGCCGCTGGGCCGAACTCTTCCGGGAAGCGAATGAACTCGGGATCTCCGTGATCATGCTGGCAGGCGGGGAACCGCTTACCCGGCCGGAGATTCTCGAACTCACCCGGGATTATCCGGAGATCATCTTTCCGGTTTTCACCAATGGGTTGTTGATCGATCAGAATTTACTTACGGAGTTGCGGCGACGCAAGAATATCGTGCCGGTAATCAGCATCGAGGGGTTTAAGGCTGAGACCGATTCCCGCCGTGGCACAGGGGTCTTTGACCATGTCCGTCAGGCCATCATGGCAGTCAAACAAAGCGGTCTTTTCTTTGGAGTCTCGATCACCGTGACCCGGGAGAACTTCGACAATGTCACCAGTGAACAATTCATTGGGGACTTGACCGCCTCCGGCAGCCGGCTCTTCATTTTCGTGGAGTATACGCCGGTCGAGGCGGGAACCGAGGATTTGATTTTAACCCCCGAACAAAAAACGGCCCTGGCCCGGGCGATGCAAATCTTTCCTACCCGCTACCGGGGGGTATTCACCGCCTTCCCTGGAGACGAAGAGGCCTACGGTGGTTGTTTGGCGGCGGGACGGGGATTTGTCCATGTCAGCGCCGAGGGCAACCTGGAGCCCTGTCCCTTTGCGCCATACTCCGATACCAATCTGGAACATCTATCCCTGAAGGAAGCGCTCAGCTCCGAATTATTGCAAGCCATCCGTGACCAGCACGAACGGCTAAAGGAAACCCAGGGCGGCTGCGCCTTATGGGAGAACCGGGAGTGGGTTGGGGAATTAATGAAAAGGCATGAGGCGCGAGGCATGAGGCATGAGAATGTAGGAGATTCAATGAAGTCTTAGCATGAAACTTAAAGCGACTCAACCCTTAGTCCCTTCTCTCCCCGACAAGCGGGAAAGAAGGGAAAAGGTGGATTCAAGGTGGGAAAAAGACTGCGAAGGTTGAGGGTTACTCTCTCTGGCGCTTGCCGCCAGAGAGAGCGAGAGTGAGTCGTAGACACACATAACCGACTCACTCTTTTTTATCTTTTCCCTTTCCACTTTTCCCTTTTACCTGTTGCCTATTGCCCGTTCCCTGTTGCCTTAACCCACCTTCTGCATCTGGATCTGTTGCAGCGGGTAAGGCAGGCGAATCTTTTCACGTTGAAATGCTTCCTGGATCTTCACTACCAGATGATCGGTGGCTGTTCCGGTAGTACGGCAGTCATCCACAGTAGCCACTACCAGCAGCTCGATGAAGTACGGGCCAAATCCGGTGCATACCACTGCCGCCGGGGCCTTGCGCGATAAAGAAGCTTCTTGGTTGCAGACCTCGGTGACCACCCGCTTCACCTTTTCCAGGTCCTCATCCATGGCCACGCCGATCTTCAACTTAATATTGGTGGCCGCATTCGGCTGACACCAGTTAATCAATCGCGAACCCGCGATATCCTTATTCGGCACGATGATGAGCCGTTGATCCAAAGAGAGAATTTTCGTACTCCGTAAGCCGATCTCGCTTACATCCCCCACCAGGCCATCCTTTAACTCGATCCGGTCGCCGATATGGTAAGAGTGATCGAGTAAAATACTGATTCCGGCGATCACATTCGATAAGGTTTCCTGTGCTGCAAAGGCTAACGCGAGGGAGGCAACACCGGCGGTCGCCAGGAAACCGGTGAGATTCACGTTGAACTTGTCTAATATCACGGTGCTGGCGATGAAGTAGATGATCACCGCACCGGCCTTACGAAATAGCGGGAATATCGTATCATCCAGCGTTGACTCGGTCTTGGAGGCCATATCCTGGAGATACCAGTCAATGATACTCTTAAGAATATTATTAAGCAGACTCGCCACGAATAAGATCAAAATCAGGTAGATCAGATTCTCCGCGGCTGCCACATATATTTTTACCTGTTCCGCCGTGAGCAGGGTAAATTTAGCCGCCAAATAAATCGAGCCCAAGATTAGCAACCGGATGACGGGTTTATGCAAATTCTTGGCTAGGTGATCATCAAGCGAGCTTTGGGTCTTGGAGGCCAGCGGCAGAATAAGTTTCTCCCAAACAAGGACCAGGAGTTTACTCAAGATCCAACCTGCGACGGATAATCCCACAAACCAGAGAAACCGTTCCCCCAGAGAGAATTGTTGAAAAAATGCAATGTTAAACATAACAAACCCCCTTAAATTCTTGTGATTAGTTATTAGTGATTAGTTATTAGTGATTAGTTATTAGTAATTCGTTAATGCTAAAACGCCTAAGTATTCACTGTCTCACTCCATAATCCTGCTGCTAAAACCGGGAAAAATATTTCCACTCCGATTAATCAAACCTTGCTAATACGAATATCACTACTTATTATTACTAATCACTAGTAACCAATAACTAATAACCATTTTTAGCATCGGCCTGCCCATCCATCCGGTTACGATACACCCGGGGCGATTCTCCCTTGATTTGCTTGAAGGTCTTCGAAAACAGCAAGGGATCCTGATAACCTACGGAACGGGCGATATCACCGATGGTCAGCCCCTTTTCCGCCATCAAGCGGCATGCCTTGGCGATCCGGTACTCAATCAGGTATTCCTGGGGG
>DASVMB010000020.1:0-6629 GCA_036384575.1 Bacillota bacterium | reverse complement strand
ATCCCGCCGGAAAATGGCGGATGCTCTGCATGTAGCCAAAACGCGACAACCGGGTGAAGAACGGAATCAGCAGATCAGTGAAATTGACGGTGGCAACTTTAATCCCCGGCATTTGCACCATCATGGCCTGGGTTAAAGCCCGGGCCACCTGATTATGCCCCCCTCCATAACTGGCCGAGAGGATCAACACATCACATTGATCTTTAACCACATCCATACCTTCTTCGACCGGAATATTCGCTTCGGTTCAAGTGATGTAATAAATTTGACAGCAGGATAAAAAAATCCTGCCAGTTTATTGGAAGGTCGGATTCGCTCGCGCGCGCAAAACCCAACTAAACCCCTATATTTAACGAATTACGTCGGGTTTTTGTTTCAACCGTGTACCTCACCCAAGATGACCCCCAATAACGCACTCAGATCCATAGTTTACCATCGAAGCAATAGAATATCCAAAAACTGGGGATAGAAAAATGGGGCCCTAGATACCGGCCAAAAAATCGTTATCAATTTAGAAACTGAACCACTTTAATTTTGGAGGCTTGATATAAATTATAGACTGTACCTTGAACCCCGCCTGCCAACACCCTTACCTGACACTCATAACGGGAGACCCTCTCCACCAGGACAGTTTCGCCGCTATCCAGCAGTAACACACTACCTATGGGATAGGGCGCCATTACTTTCAGGAAATTGTCGACTACCGCTTCATCGTATTTACCCTGATCCGCCTTGATATCCTGAATCGCCTGATATGGAGCCAATCCCTTCTGGAAGCTCCGGTGCGTTAAGGTATCAAAGGCATCTGCCACTGCGACGATCTTTGCGAAACGGTGGATTCGTTTTCCGGTTAGTCCCCGTGGATATCCGCTGCCGTCTTCCCGCTCATGGTGCTGCAACGCAACGTGGGCCGCAAGAAAGTTCAACTCGGTCTTTTGTTTGAGCAATTCATAGCCGGCCCTGGGATGTTGTTTTGCCGCCTCCGGCCCGCCGGAATGTGAGGACCCCTTACCTTGGGCGGACGGGGTATCGCCGGCCAGCAGCCCCAGATCATGTAAAAGAGCTCCGACCCCCATCTTCTCCATGTCCATCCGGTTTAAACTCATGGACGCTCCAATCATCAAAGCGATCACACAGACATTCACCGAATGAGCGTAAAGATAATTCTCCCGGGAACGAATATCTACCATATTATAGACAATATCCGTCTGACGATAGACTTGTTCAACCATTTCGGCCACAAGCACCGATATTCGGCTTAGGCTGACTTTCTCTTCGGACTTAAGCATCCCAACTGTCTTTTTTAAGAGACCCCGGGCCCTGAAACGTAACTCCTCATCCACCGGATCGTCGATGATCTCCTCACCGGATTCATCCGGATTAAGGGTATACACATGGCTGTATTTCAATTCCTTAATCCGTTCGATGTAGTTCGATTTCAGTTCAATATTTGGACGCAGCAGAACGCTGCCATCCTCCTCGCGATAAACCGCTCGGGCTAATTTCATGCCTGGCTTGATTTCTTCTATCGGAGTAATGCGCATCCGTGCCTGTACCCCCCGGATTAATCTATTATTCCCCTGGGTTGATAAAATCTACCTGGAATCTCATTCTACCGATTAGAGAACCTATCTATTGGAAAGGGGTGAGAATTTTGTTGACTTGTGAAGTTTCCCTATTGCCGATGGAAACGGTGAAGGCGGATGAGATTATCAATCAATCGCTCACGGCTTTGAAAGCGACCGGTGTCAAACATGAAGTCGGAAACATGAGTACCTATTTGTATAGTGAGGATCCCGCGCAGATCTGGAACGGGTTGAAAACCATCTATGAAACGGCGGAAAAAGCCGGTACCGAATTTTCAATGGTCATTAACCTCAGCAACAATACCTAAGATAAAATACTCTTCCGCACCCGGAGACGAGTGGAGTGATCTCCGGGAACATAAGTACCTGTAAACTTCGGCCTGCATTACGAAAAATCCTGCTTTTTGCGATCGTTTTCCGTTTTTGAAACCTTTCCCCGGGTAATTAAGCTGTTTTTTATGCAAAATTTGCAAAATTTCTCCGGTGGCAGCAGGAAATACGGCTCCGGCGTAAAAATGATTATATAAAGATCATTCAGTTTATAAAAAGGGGGTGTCAGTCAGATGGCCAAGGACCAATCGCCGAAGAAAGAAACCAAAAAGCCGCCGAAGAAGAAGTAGTTTCATCGTCCGATTCTATCTTTGATATACCACTGGGGTGCTAAGTAAAATACTTAGTACCCTTTTTTATATATTCACATCCGTTGCGTGCCATTCACGGCCCGGGATCTTGATTACGCTTGACTTTTCCAGGTTTTGGCCTTATTATGTTGAATAAAGCTGTAAAAAATAACCGAGTTCTTAAATAGCTAGCGACGGTTAAGGGGGTTTGTTCAATTGGGTTCAGTTGTGGCAAAATTCGGTGGCACCTCATTGGCTGATGCGACGCAGTTCCGGAAGGTTCAGGAGATCATTCGGGCAAATCCCGATCGGCGCTACATCATTCCATCGGCCCCGGGAAAACGGAACCGGGATGATTACAAGATCACGGATCTGCTTTATCTCTGCCACACCCATGTGGAACAAGCCATCCCGTTTGACGATGTGTTTTCCATCATCTCCGACCGTTATTTGGCTATCATTGCCGAACTCGGATTGGGGTTGGATTTAAGGCCTGTGTTACAGGATATTAAAACTCGGATCGCCGCAGGAGCCTCAACAGACTACGTGGCCAGCCGCGGTGAATTTTTAAACGGTTTGATCCTGGCTGAACTCGTCGGGTACACCTTTATAGAGCCGGCGGAAACGATCTACTTCACCAAACAAGGCCAACTGGACCTGGAACGTACCGAGAAGGTTTTGGGTGAACGGCTGGTTCAAATCCCCCGCGCGGTAATTCCCGGATTTTACGGTGTCACCCCCGATGGTGCCATAAAAACCTTCTCCAGGGGCGGTTCCGATATCACCGGCTCCATTGTGGCCCGGGCGGCACGGGCGGATCTCTATGAAAACTGGACCGATGTTTCCGGATTCCTTATGGCCGATCCCCGCATTGTCCCAAATCCCCGGCCCATGTCCCGGATTACCTACCGGGAGTTACGGGAGCTAGCTTATATGGGAGCCACTGTCCTTCACGAAGAAGCCATCTTTCCGGTTCGTGACGCTGGTATCCCCATAAATATCAAAAATACCAACCAGCCGGACCATCCCGGAACCATTATTGTGGATCGGGCCGAACCGGGAGATACCATTACCGGCATTGCCGGGAAAAAAGATTTTACCGTGATCGCCATCGAAAAGGCCTTGATGAACACGGAGCTTGGCTTTGGCAGGAAACTCCTCTCAATACTGGAGTCAAACAGCGTCTCCTTTGAACACCTGCCGTCGGGGATTGATACCATCTCCGTTGTTATCGCCGATTCCCAGCTGGACGGGAAACTCGACAAGATCCTTGAGGAGATCCGGCAGCAATGCCGTCCCGATGCCATAGAAGTCTATCCCAATATGGCGCTCATCGCCACAGTCGGCCGGGGCATGGTGTACACTCCGGGCATTGCCGGGAAACTCTTTACCGCTTTGGCCGTGGAGCAGATTAACGTCCGAATGATCGACCAGGGGTCAAGCGAGCTGAATATCATCGTCGGGGTCGAAAGTAATGATTTTGAAAAGGCCGTCCGTGCCGTCTATCAGGCTTTTGTAGCTTAAGAACCGGATCCCGCTTAAACCTTTATCTCGACAGGTCTGTCAAATTTGCAGCCAGTTCCGGGTAATTACAGAACTGCCTCGACAATAAAACCATCATTGCGATGGTTTTCTTTGTTTCAGCAATTTGTCAAAACGTTCGATGTCTTGAGGGGTCTTGAAACAACTGACCGGAATATAGATGAATTGCCTTTTGGAGATAAAGAGTTGATAAGCACCCCCCTTTTTAATGACCCGGACGATACTGGAAAGTTGAATCCGGTTCGTGCTCCCGTCGTGAAAATGCCCGGTAATCAATTGATTGTCGATGACGAAATATCGTTCCGCAAAGAACAACCGGTTCCGTTTGGAATTGGTATGAATAAAACAACGGATCAAAATATAAATCGGATAAGCGAGCGCTAACCCCATACAGATCCATAACGTTTGCCTTTCACCCCGGTAAGCCGCGTAGATGACTACAAACCCCAGAAAAAATACGGCCCACCAACTTTTCTGCAAATAATTATCGAGCAAGTTCCGGAAGTAAACCGCCTTGGTAAAACGAAATTCTTTGGTCTGAATCGCCATAATCCACCTCGTAATCGGGCCGGACGGTTTATCGTGCACCTGAGCCCGGAATGAATAGATTTCCTTCATCCGAATCCTCGCGAAAGCCTTACCAACCGGCTTTCGCGAGGAAAAGTCCGCTTGCCGGAAAACCGGTACCGACGATGGCTACCGGTCGCAACAGATGACTCCGGTACGCGGTTAGACCAGGTTTTCCGGGTTTAACTGCTCCAGCTCCGGTACGACAAACCGGCCGTCTTTACGGATTAACCGGCCGTCGAAATAGATTTCTCCGCCTCCGTACTCGGGACGTTGGATAAATACCAGATCCCAGTGAACCGCGGATTTATTACCATTATCGCACTCCTGATAAGAACTGCCCGGGGTGAAATGAATACTGCCGCTGATCTTCTCATCAAAAAGCGTATCCTTCATTGGCTTTAAGATGTAAGGGTTGACCCCGAAAGAAAACTCCCCGACGTATCTGGCCCCTTCATCGGTATTGAAGATCTGAGTTAGGCGTTCAGGATCGCTCCCGCTAATTTGGACGATTTTCCCGTTGCTGAAATGGAGCTGAACCTGCTCGTAAGTGACTCCCTGATAGACGGCCGGGGTATTGTAAGTGATTACACCGTTGACCGAATCCTTGACTGGCGCGGTAAAAATCTCTCCGTCCGGTATATTCATCTGCCCGGAACAGGGAATCGCCGGGAGCCCTTTAATGGAGAAGGTTAGGTCCGTATCGCGGCCGGTCAGCCGTACCTGGTCGGTGCGCTCTATCAGCTCTTTTAGCGGTTCCATGGCCTGTGCCATTTTACTATAGTCTAAAGTGCAAACATCGAAATAAAAGTCCTCAAACCCCGCCGTACTCATATTCGCCGCTTGGGCCATTGACGGAGTGGGATAACGCATGATGCACCATTTCGTATGATTGATCCGCTCGTCGGCTACCGGACGCCAAAAGTATTTCATATACTTTTGCTGTTGCTCACCGGGAACATCCGCCAGTTCATTGGAGTTCTCCGAGCCACGAATCCCCAGGTAGGCATCCATCTCTTTCATCTGCACCAGTTCATACTCGGCCAGACGGCGCAGTTGGTCCTCATTTGCACCCATCATAAACTCCCGGTCCAACTGCTTATTCCGGACGAGCGTATAAGGTACCCCCTTCATCCGGTAAACTTCCTTTAATAACGCCCGGGCCAGGTCCATCCCGGCGTCAATTACCTCAATCAAAATCTTTTCTCCCGGTTGCAACCGGACCGAATAATGAAGCAACCCTTGAGCCATCTTTTCAATACGTGGATCTTCCAAACCGACCACTCCTTTTATGATCTTCTTTCATGGAACAACACCCGGAGGGAAAACCGCCCCGGATGATGTGCGCTTAATAAGATTTACGGTTACAGCCATCCAAAACATACCGGATCCGCCTAAAACCTTTGAAACAAATTGTTGTAATTAATTACCTCTCAGTATGAGATTGATATCAACCGAATATTATGATAAAAGAGATGGATGTAACTAAAATAACTCAACCGAGGTCGTTATGACTAGAAAAACTGTTACTGACTGGGCCAAAAAGAATTTTTTACATTGGTTCATCGAAAACTATCTCGCCGGTACCGAAGATGTCCAGAAGATCCTGATCCAAATCGCCGAGACCGACAGTTTGCTTGCCAAGATTCATATCATCTCGGATGGATCGTATCTCCGGCCTTTATTAGTTATTTCCACAGAAGATACCGGTATGCCTCCATTTCTTTTAAAAACTTTTGATACTACAGTCACTGAGACCGGGTTAATCAAAGATCGCCTGCAATTGTTGGGCGAATCCCCAATTTATCTTACCTTTTATTTCCCAGATCGGGCAACTTGTGAGCCTTTTCAGGCCGTTGCCGAAGAAAATCCATTCTCCCTTGACTCCGCCAGCGCCCGGCAGTTATTGATCGATTTCGAACTCTCCTTGTGGAGCGAAACCTTTAAGCAGGAGATCGAGCGGTCCGAGTTAATGACTCAGATTGATGAAGCCCTCGACGAGAAAAACGAACGGAAATTTCTAAGTCTGGTTAAAAAATTAAAGAACCTGAAATAATTGGTGCCGGATCT
This sequence comes from Bacillota bacterium, assembly GCA_036384575.1. GTDB lineage: Bacteria > Bacillota > UBA4882 > UBA8346 > UBA8346 > DASVMB01. The sequence goes on along the minus strand of DASVMB010000020.1, from coordinate 244 downwards.
TTCCTTAAACCTCTTACAGGCCGTTCTTATCGAAAAAACCGATTGGTTGATGTTGAACCCTGTTCCCTATCTTCCCCCAAAGCTCTTCCACTTAAATCACTTTTTTGACCGGCCTTGGCCGGTCTTTTTTTACCCTTTTCTTAAAAAGTAACGTTCAACCGGTTTTTACGTTTTAAGTGATATTTAAACTCGGAAAAGCATATAATTAACAAAGCAAGGGATAGTCTAACCTGTTTCCGGCCGG
>DASVMB010000019.1:0-7144 GCA_036384575.1 Bacillota bacterium | reverse complement strand
GGCCCAGCCTTTATAGTTACCATCCGCGCGGCGATAATGCACCCGCACGTTGCTTGCAGCGAGGGCCGGAATATCCAGTTTCTTAAGGCCCGCTTTCGCCAACGCCTCGTCAAACTCAGGAAAAATATCGTTACTTCCGGAGACTATCCAAACTTCACGGCAACCGGGATCTTTAAAAAACTGGTCGGGACCCGGATCTTTTTTATCACCCTGGTGAATAATCAAGCCCATCTGGCCCGATCCTTTATAAGCCACATCCCAATAGCAGCTATAATCGTCAATACCGCTGAGGGGCGCCGACTCGGACCAGGTAACCGCCGGCCCATTATAGCCTTCGCCCCAGAGATGCAATCCCCAACCCTCGTAGTTTTGGTCTGCCCGGATGTAGTGAATCCGGATGGACCCTTCCGGAATGCTGTTCCCGGTTGCGGCGGCACTGAGACCGTTTAGCCCCAGGCAAAGCACCAGCGCCATCATAAACAAAATAGTCAATGAACCTCTACTCCTCATCGAACTCCTCCTTTTCGTCCGAAATTTGTGCAACCGTTTGCACTATAATTATATTCCATTTTTCTACCATTAATCCTACTTCTCTTTCAAAAAAATGGGTAAAGACTGAACATATTAAAAACCGGTACTTCCCATGTTTTACATTATATTCAGGCAGGAACCGGCCAAAAAACAAGCGAAGCATCCATTTGAGGTGGATGAATTGTCGAAACGAATGATAGCTGTGGTTACCCTGTTTCTTTTAGCGATTCTTGCGATCCATCCTGTTGCTCTCGCCGCAGTGCAAATCGGGGTCGGCGCACAACTGAAAAATGAACAATTTGATAATACGGTTGCAATGAATTGGTGGCTAACTGACAACTGGGCCTTACGTGGAGATTATTCATGGAATACGGAGGATCTGGGGATAGCCGCCCTTTACGAAATCAACCCCGGGTCAAATGCGGCTCTTTACATCGGTGTGGCGAAAAATGATCTATTTACCAATGAAACGCCTGATCCAAAAGTGTCCCGCACCGGCGCACAATTGATCGCCGGGATGGAATGGAATTTATCCCGGATAAAACCGGGTCTGTCCTTGATGACCGAGGCGCAAATCGATCCCGGTGATCTCCTCAACCAATCCGTTGTCGACAACGAACCGGTTTCCAAGTTCAGCATCACCATAAATTACCGGTTTCTTTCGCCAAATATAGCAGCAAATACCTATGATCCAAATACCGCCCGTCTGCTCGCGAAGTTGATTATGCTGGAAGCGAATGATGAACCGTTCGAAGGGCAGGTGGCAGTGGCCGCGGTGGTCCTTAACCGGACCCACGATAGCCGCTTCCCGGATTCGGTGGCGAAGGTTATTTATCAAGCGGGACAGTTTAGTACTGCCCGAAAAATCGCCGGGATTGTACCGGATGAATCGGCTTTAAATGCCGCAAATACCGCGTTAAGGGGCAACGATCCGTCTCACGGCGCCCTATACTTTTACAACCCGGCCACCGCTTCCAAAAGCGCCAGGCATTATATTAAAAAAGCCCGTTTTCAGGTGACCGCCCGGATTGGACATCATGTTTTCATGAAATAACGATTGGGGAAAGCAAAGACTACGGATTTTTTGATGATTGAATATTAAATATGATAAAACAAAAAAAGGAGCGTAACTTGGCAGGTCAATATAACCTGTCACGCAACGCTCCTATCGCTTTATTGAACAATCAAGTTTTCTAAGTAAAAAAGATGAGAATTTTCACTACGGCATGAATACTCAATCCTCAGCCAGTACAATCACCTTATCTTTTTCGGTAAAGGTCACCATCTCCGACTTATTCACGTTAACTCTCACTCCATAAGCCCGTGTCGCATCTTTGGCCTGATGATCCAGGCGATAACCGATGGCAATCTCATTCTGACGGCGGGCCGCTTCGGTCACCGTATAAAAATTGACCGGAACTCCGGGCTTCACATAGTTTACAGCCGGTTTGAGATAGAGTTCGGCACCCTCAGGATCGAAAAGATCGGCAAAAACCGGCATCAATTGCTTATTCTCGGCCACCTGCGACATCATCAGACTGATCAATCGATCGCTGACAATGAAATCATCGGCATGAGCAATCTCCGCCAATTCACGATTTTTGGCATCCAGCATCTCACTGGTGATCGAAAAGACGGCATGGGACTTCTCGGCGATATCCCGTAGATGAAGCAGTGTTACCAAGGTTTGGGCATCCGCCGCTTCCGCATCCAATGTACCGGAATAACTGAGGACGATGATGTGCTGGTAGGTGTTGATTGCCAAGTCATCGAGAGTCCGGCGATCCACCGTATCCCCGGGGAGAAACTTAACCTTTTGATTTTTCCAATCCTGGTTACGATCATTGATTGCCCGGGAAACTTCCTCCCAGGTTTCCGGCAGGTTGGCGACCACTGTTACCGCGGACCCCGGCGGCATATAGTTGTCCAGCTCGTTGACGATCGTCATACCCCAGGGATTCCAGCCCAAAACCAAAGTCCGTTCCGGTTGGCGTTCTTCCCTCTCACTTTTTTGAATAGCGGCTTCGTTAATCTTGTAATCCTTACGATTGGAAAGACGGATGGTGTCATCATCCTCAGAAATGGCAATAAGCTGGTCTCCCGTTTGAATCTGAGTGTCAAGCGGCGGTTTCAGTTGAACCCGGCCGTCCCTGAAGCGGATTCCGATGATCGCCGAATCCTCATATGCCAGCATCGCTTCACCAAAAGTTTTGCCGAGCAATTTCTTCTCATGGTTAAAATAGATCTCGTCCCCGCCGAAATCCAACAACTCGGTATAGACAATCGAAAGACCCGATTGACAACAGGTTTGAACAGCAATCCGGGCAATCAGATCACCCGCCAATAATAGTTCAACCTCGTCACGCCCCACCATTTTGGCGACTTGCAGATTCTTTGGGTCATGGACCTCGGCGACAATATGATATGGCGCCCTACGGCGGTCCGGATTATTCGTAATGGCCAGGATGGTCTTGATAACCTGTATATCCGGATCACCCTCATCCGGGGCTAATACCAGAATCGTTTTGGAATCGTTGGGATTGACCATTGCCAAATCGTTTAAGCGCATCGGATTACCGCTCCGGCAGACAATCCTGGTTCTTCCGGTTGATCCTAATTTGGAGCGGATCTCGTCTTCCATCTCCACCTTGTCCCGATCCGCCAGGATCACGATACAGGAATGACGTTTGTTGCTGTTGGCAACCACCAATTCCGAAATGATCGCGGTCACATGCGATGACCAACCGAGGATGATGGTATGTCCATGTTCGACAACGAAAGATTTCCCTTTGCGAAGGTTGTCCAATTTTTGCTCAATGCCGGTATTTAAGATACCAATCAAGGTACTGACGATAAAAATACCACCTAGCGTAACCAGAAGCATCAAAGCCATGAAGAGAAATCCGCCGCTATCTCCGGCGATTGTTCCGGAATCCATCGCCCGCATCAGACTCATCCACACGACCTGCAAAAAACTTAATGGTTTCCCGTTTTGATCCAAGGCCGCCCGGGTATAGTTGGCCACCGCGGAGACTCCCAAAATCAGGATCAACGACAACACCGCCAGCCAACTAATTAAAGCTGCCGAACCTTTGGAGAGAATATTGTCAAACCAGTAATTCAGACGATTTTTTAAAGTTTTTTTCCGCTTCATAACGATACGTTCCTTTCCATTCAAATGATAATTTAAATCATAATCGTTGGAACAATTTTATGTGAAATATATAATTAGTTTCGGCTTTTTTTACAATTTTCCTGCCAAAATACAATGATAAGCAATTCAAAGCACAAGTAAATCTAACAGGCTTCTGTCTCATCGCCGTACCCTTCCTGGTTTTTCCTCTTTTCCTTTCCAAAGTTTCAGTTTTGAAGTTATCGAATGACTTGCACGAATTTCAATGAAGTTTTGATTAAACCCTAGATTTTCCCATGGGAAAATATTATTATTTTATGAGAGAGGTATCAAATTAATGAAAGGATGATTATTTTGAAACGCAAAAATATTTGGCTCGGGTTGACAATCATTTTTTTACTCGGATCGGTTATCGTCTTTGGAAAAGAGGGAAAGGTAGACTACTCCAAAAACGGTGTTTGCATTGTCCCCGCGTCCATTCGCGCCGAAGCCAACCAAAACGGCAAATGGCTCTCGTCTTTATCGGTGGGTGAAACCGTGACCCTTCTGAGCGCCCCCCGGAAAGACCCGAAAGATCCCAAAATTGAATACGTTAAGGTAAAGCTCTCCGACGGCACCGAAGGATATGTAAGTACCTGGTGTCTGATTCAAGGAGCCTACGTTGCCGTTGTACACCGGACGGCCAGAATTTATAAACGCCCCGATTTGCTTTCCGATTCCAACACCAGTTTTGAAATGTTGAATATTGTGGCGATTGATGAAGAAAAAGGCACTTGGGTCCGGGCCACAGGTGAAAATCGCACCAAAAGCGGCTGGATCGAGCGGGTGGCGACCCGCAAAGAAAAGGAAGACATTGTGACCGCCGTACTCTTAAATAAAGCGTTGAAGGGTAAAGAAAAAACCATGACCCGCGCGGAGATGGAGAAGATCGTAGCCGGTCTGCCGTATCCGAATAACTACTTTGCCGTAAAAATCCTGCAAAAATATCCGGCTGCGGGTACGAACCCGGAACCCACTTCCGCCGATCAAACTGACGCTTCCGGAGATACGGATTCTGAAACCACCTCCGATACGACGAATTAATAACCCTCTCATAACATTAGAGACTGCCATTGATATGGCAGTCTCTTTCCCCCCGGAGCAACACTGTATGAACCCAATCAAATGCTGACAGTCATCTTCTCTTTCATTGGGGGTGCCTTCCGTTTCTAGGTTCAACAGGGTGGGTTAATTTGCTCTCAATGAGTAAAAATGTTGAGCCTGTTCCTTCACATCCTGTTCCAGGCCGGGGAATGCAATTACTTTTTCTAAAATTCCAAGGTAGTATGTTTTCCGGTCGCCTTCAACCCCGTTGATAATCCGATTGAGCATCCAGACAGTGTGTTTGGTAGGCCGCCTTTCCAGGGACTCAACCAGCTTCTCTTCATAACCGTTTTGAAAAAATTGTTCGAGAAAATGAACCAGCGGCCCGGGCATTCCATAATCAACCTCCGGGTTTTCTTCCATTAGCTTTAAAATCGGCTCCACCGTCTCAAAGGAATCTGGCATTTCACTTAATCTTTCAAGTGGTTCTTCCGCCGCATCAATAAAATCCTCACCGGAGATAGCATCTTTTAATTGCTCCAATAACTTTTTACAACCGTCGCTCAATGATCCCACTTTTCTGCCTCCAATCAGATCTGCTTCAGTTTTCCATCTTTCCCAATCAGCGCCAGCAAATAAGGAAATATGAACCGAAATATAATATGATGATCAGCATTGCAATTCTCGAACTTCTTGAACCACCTTTCAAAACTCGGCCTACAGGAAGTCCAATCAAATCTCCAAGGCCGAGTCCGGCAATCCAAATACCCAACGGCCAAATCAAGGGACCGTGCTCATTCCCCCATCCGGTAAAGATGAGGTTTTGAAGGAAAAAGAAACCGGTCCCGGTCCAAATGACACCCAAGGCAATCAGCAGGATCCCGATAAAATGTCGCCCTGGCCAAGATGCTGTTGATGGATTATCACCCTTTACTGCCGTAGCTGCAGCTTCTCGGATCGCTAGTTTCCGGTTTAAAAACTCCGCTACTTCTTCGAGGGTGGCTTTTGATGTTTCGGAAATCAATTTTATGGGTTTACGATTTATAGATGCCGTTACGAAGAATATTTCACTATCGGCAAAAGGCATGCTTTCCAGACTCAGCTTCTCAATTTGAGAAAATTCATATATATGATGGCCCTTTCTCATCTTTCCGGAGTTACAGTCGAAAATAACCTTCGCGTTTATGCCCTGAAGCAATCCCAAAATGAACATCAGTCCTGCCAAAGGTAGGATGATAGCCGCCGCCCAAAAACAAAACCGTTCAATTCCCCCGTCTCCCGAAAGACGCATCTGCGATGCCATGTATGACAGTACCCCTATTACCAGCTCAATCGCGGCAATGAGGATAATCGTCCGGTTCCGTTGTCTGATAATGATAACCCCGTCTTTTTCGGTCACGATTGTATTAGAAGTTTTAAAAACCGAGTCCATAAATGATCTCCTTCCTTTCATCTTGGAAAATGTCCATTCATATTTCTCCCACTTGTATAATATCCGGTTATCTCCAAATACCGATCCTATTTTTCTTGTTATTGTCAATGAGATTGTCTTTGCTCCGATTTCAAATTCATTTAGCCCCCGCCTTTTTCAATAGTGTTACAACATTGGAATGTTTTTGTCCTTCAGCCAACGTCAATGCAGTGGCACCTTTATCATTCTTTGAGTTAAGATCTGCCCCTGCCGCAATCAACAATTCAACCGACTCAAGGTGATTGCCGTAAGCAGTTATCATTAAGGTTGTCAAACCGGTATCCGTCTTGGCGTTCGCATCAGCCCCCGCAGCAATCAACCGTCGTACACATTCAACATGATATTTTTCTTCCTCAGACTCGGATCTGCCGGAAGCACCATAGCCATAAAAAGCCGCCTCCATTAAAGCTGTCCTTCCGTCATTTCTCTTCAGATTGACATCGGCATTCGCTTCAATCAGAAGTTGCAAGGCCGCAGTATTTCCCCTTAGCGCCGCCATCATTAGCGCAGTCTCATTACTTGTATTTCTAATATTGACATCCGATTTGGCCTCCAGTAACAGCTTCACCACTTCAGGTTCCCCGTATATAGCCGCACCCATTAGTGCTGTCCAGCCTTTATGATCTGTTACAGTGATATCCGCACCGGCTTCCAGCAATAATCTGACGGTATCGGTATGGCCTCCCTTTGCGGCCAACATTAAAGCGGTCATGCCATCGCTATCTTTGGCATCGATTTCAACCTGATTCTCAATTAAAAACTTCACGATCTCAGCGCGACCATACTGAGCCGCAATAATTAACACCGTATTATCATACTCATCCAGCTTGTTGTTGAGATCAAAACCGGTTTCAAGATAAGCTTTCACAGCGGTTACATCCCCAGATTTGGCCGCATTAAAGATATCCTCAACATTATTACTAAGA
>DASVMB010000018.1:0-2559 GCA_036384575.1 Bacillota bacterium | reverse complement strand
GCCGCAGCCGGGAAAGTGCTTACCGACAAAAATCTGAAAGGTAAAGTCCACTTAACCGGTTTGGGACTGCCCAGTGAAATGGCGGATTATATCGAAAACGGCATTTGCGGATGGATGTATCTGTGGAACCCCATCGATGTTGGATATCTTACCGGGTATGCGGCATATGCCCTGGTCAATGGGAGCATCACCGGCAAAGCCGGGGAATCGTTCAAGGCTGGAAGACTGGGTGTGAAAAAGATCATCAAAGTGAGCGACGGCACCGAGATCATGCTGGGGGATCCCTTTAAATTCGATAAATCGAACATCGCCGAGTGGAAGAAAGTCTACTAGGGATTTCAAATGAAGACCCGACCGATTCGGCTGACGCGTGAAGCCTTTTGCCGGAAGTAAAGATATATTCATTGGGACCAATAAAAAGGGGTTTGGAAATCCAAAAGACTTCCACCCCCTTTTTTATCCATCGAAGACCCATGCTTTTTTGTGAAATCTTGAAGGTAATTGACTTATCCCAAACGATAAGTAAGTACAACTTTTTTAATCAAGAGTTTTATTTACAGGTATTGTATTACCATCATACGTAAATGTTCCGGAAAGCGTACGCACGCTGCCGTTCCTGGTGATAGTAAAAGTGCCACGAATTTCTGTAGTAGGTATTGAGAGATCAATATGACCTGGTTCAACTGTTTCATCTATATTATCCGTATATGACATCGATCCTACATATTCAAAATTACCAGTCCCGTCGTTCATGTTCCCATTGGTTATGGTAAGAGTTGCATTGCCTGTAAAAGTATCATCCCAGCCACCGCGTACTTCTGTTTTGGTACTATCTAAATACGTTATTCCTTTACTGAGGTCAGTATAACTCGTTGTTTGCGTACCTGACCAGGTATTATCGGCGTTTACGGTTACCGTCAAGTCGAAATTCCCTTTGAATTGCAGTGTTCCTTCGGTATAGAGAGCTCCAGATTGACCAGGGGAAGTTTCACCAGTGGCAGGAGGGCTGATTGCTTCCGTGGTATTTCTTTCGCCGTGAAATTGGAATCCCGTTTCGGTCTCTCTATATTTGTAAACCACTCCGGCCGGGGCATTCTCCGCATAGTACCATCCGTCGGAATGCTGGCTCCATCTCACATCCACCCCGGTCCCGCTTTTGTTGATAAGACCAACTACCGGCAGAAAGGCTAAACTCGGGGCATGTGAAACGGCAGGATTTGCTTTGTCTTCTGCCTTTTTCACGGCTGTTGAAGAAACCGTTTCCGCATCGGAAGAGACCGGGAGCTTGGAGTTAATATTCTTGGAAGTGTCATCCAATCCTCCGCCGCCGGGACCGCCGCCGCAGCCAGATAGAATTAAGGCAAAAACAACCAAAAAACCGAGAAGAAATCTTTTCATGATATTGCCTCCGATTTCCTTAAATTACTATAAAAAACTGTAATAATATTATAGCACCGGTTAACAATATTTTCAAATTTATTCTAATATTATTTTCCCTAAAATGAATTAGTCAATTATTAAAAAGATGTTCTTTTTGGCGTTTCGGGATGTAAACCGGAAAACACGGCAATCACCGTAAAAATTCCGGCGGATATGATAATATGGGTCGTCGGGCAATTTTTTTAGAGAGGATAATACCGGTAAATGGAGAATGGCTCCATCAAAACATAAGTTTCACTGGAATTAATTTTCCCGGGGGAGAGGATCTAAGATGGACGCCGTACGGCAACAGAAGATTAAGCAACTGAACCGGCACAGATGGGTAGTCTGGCTTCCGCTCGCCTTCGCCTTTCTCGCTGTTTACTTTCACCGCACCGCCACCGGAGTGGTGGAAGACAACTTGATGCGGGAGTTTTCCATTGCCCGGGCATCGGAAATCGGCGGACTGGCCTCGATTTATTTTTATACGTATGCCATCATGCAGATCCCGGCGGGTGTTTTGGCCGACTTTTATGGTCCCAGGCGTACCATCCTCTTGGCCTTACTCATTGCCGGCCTTGGGGCCGTCTCCTTTGGCATGGCTGGGAATGTAACGGTGCTCTATATCGGCAGGTCCCTCTCCAGTCTGGGAGTGAGCTTGATCTACGTAAACATTGCAAAAATCCATGCGGAATGGTTCCGGAGCCGCGAGTTCACCAGCATTACCGGATTACTGGTCGTGGCGGGAAGTATCGGACTGTTACTCGCATCCACACCGCTCGCCTTGATGGTTGATTTATTCGGTTGGCGTCTTTCGTTTATGGTCATTGCAGGTTATACGCTAATCGCTGCCATTTTTTGCTGGTTATTGGTTCGGGACCGGCCGGCGGATATCGGATTGCCTTCTATCACAGAGGTAGAAGCGATGGAAGGGGTAATGCAGACCGCGGCGGTCCCGGTCAAACGTTACAGCGTTCTGGAGAGCCTGAAAATCGTAGTGGGCAATCCCTATACTTGGTGGCCTTTCTTGGCATCGGTGATGGTCTACGGAGTATATATGGCATTTATGGGTCTCTGGGGCGTTCCCTATTTCATGCAAATATACGGGATGTCGAGGGTGGATGCCTCCAATCACATCAT
>DASVMB010000017.1:0-10108 GCA_036384575.1 Bacillota bacterium | reverse complement strand
AACCCGGAGAGCCGATATTCTTGTCGCCGCAGTCGGTAAGCCCAAGTTTATTCAAGGGGATTGGGTGAAAAAAGGTGCGGTTTTAGTGGATGCCGGTTACAATCCCGGCAATATCGGGGATATTGACCTCGAACATGCCGTTCCCAATTGTTCGGCCTATACTCCGGTGCCGGGCGGTGTGGGACCGATGACGATTGTCAGTCTGATCCGCCAGACTGTCGAAGCGGCCGAGAAAAAATATACAGCGAATCGAAATGATTAGGACAAGAATCAAGGATATTGACTTCGTCTTTGAAACCCATGAAACGGTTTTTTCCCCAAAGAGCATTGATCGTGGTACACTCGCCATGTTGTCCGTGATTGAGTTTCAGGAGACCGATAAAGTCCTCGATTTGGGATGTGGCTACGGAGTGGTCGGCATCCTCGCAGCCAAGCTCATCGGTACGGAAAAGGTTTATATGCTTGACATCGATGAAGGTGCCGTCGGACTTGCAAAGCGAAATGCCGAGTTGAACGGGGTTCCGGGGATTCGGATTCTTCAAAGTGACGGTTTCGGTAATTTGGACGAAAAAGACTTCAGCCTGATTTTATCAAACCCTCCGTATCACGTGGATTTTTCAGTGCCCAAGCTGTTTATTGAAAAAGGCTTCAATCGGCTAGCCGTGGGCGGGCGGATGGTTATGGTGACCAAGCGGAAAGAGTGGTATCAGAATAAATTGACCGGAATCTTCGGTGGAGTCCGGATTTGGGAGATAGACGGTTATTACGTGTTTATGTCCGTCAAAAAGTCGGGTACATATGCCAAGGCTAAAAAGTAAGTTCTATAGTTTACGGCTATGCCAAAAGGAGGGTCAACATGCCGGTATCGGTCATGGATAAATTAGCCAGCTCCCTGGGAAGAAATGATGAAGTTCCCAATCAGGAATTGGCGAGGGAGTTATGCCGGACAGGGGATCGGAATAGTATTCATGAACTGGTTCAATTGCTTTTTAGTGGTAGTGCTGCGATTCAAAACGATAGCATCAAGGTCCTTTATGAAATCGGTGAGGTTCAACCGGAGCTGATCGCGGATGATGTTGAGGCTTTTATTAGGCTATTAACGAGCAAGAATAACCGGCTGATCTGGGGGGCGATGACCGCCTTATCAACCATTGCCCCTATTAGAGCGTATAAAATCTATGAGAACGTTGATTTGATATTTAAGGCTATAAAACAAGGTTCGGTAATAACGGTAGATAACGGCGTTTCTGTTTTGGCCAAGGTCGGCTCGGTAAAGAACGAATATGAAACGGTCATCTTGCCGTTCTTACTCGATCATCTGGCATCGTGCAAGCCCCGGGAAGTGGCGCAACATTCCGAGCGAAGCATGATCATCGCAAACACCGGCAATAAGGTACACTTTATCCAAGTTCTCGAACAACGCATGCAGGATTTAACCCCCGCCCAGCAAGTCAGGGTTAAAAAAGTGATCAAGAAGGTCGGCGGTTTATGATCTCGATCGGCTCTACACAATTTTTCCTTTGATAACATTTTGAGGTGCGTAAAAGATGAAGACTGTAGTGATGCTTATTACCGCGGTGAATTCGTAACCTGCCAATTTGAGGTGAAGCGATGATCGACCTAAAAAGAACGGTTGCGGAAGACCCATGATTCATTTTGAAAAAAACAGGAAGTATATCGTGATTCAGGATCGGGAAAGCGACTATCCGGACCCAATCAGCTTAAAGCCCAATGATCGGGTTGAAGTCGTAGGGGAATATTCCGGTAAAGAGGCATGGCCGGACTGGATACGATGCCGCAATCAAGGAAATGAAGGGTGGGTTCCGCGGCAGATCATTCAAATCCAGGGAAACGCAGGGATCATCCTGGAAGAATACTCGGCTTCAGAGATGAGAATCGGGAAGAACGATATCATCAATGGGGAAAAAGAGGTCAACGGCTGGATTTGGGGTACCAACCAGACAAACGGAGAGGTTGGATGGGTACCGCTGGAGTATATCAGCGAGACCGATGATTAGGCATTAACGATAAAAACTTTGAGGATAAAAATGCAAACCAACGTGGTATTGATCGGAATGCCCGGTGCGGGAAAGAGCAGCGTCGGGGTTTTACTGGCCAAAGCCTTGGGAATGTCTTTTGTGGACACAGATTTGTTAATTCAGGAAAAGTCCGGACGTTTACTGCAGACAATCATTGATCAAGATGGAGTGGAGCGCTTTCTAGCGATGGAAGAAGCCGTAATCCTGCAACTAGAGCGGGAAAATTCCGTGATTGCCACCGGCGGGAGCGCTATATACAGTGAAGCAACCATAAACCATTTGAAAAGAAACGGTAAACTGATCTATCTTAAACTCAAGTATGAAGAGATCGAGAGCCGCATCAAGAATATGTCAAGCCGGGGTATTGCCATGGGGAAGGGGCAAAGGCTGATTGATTTATATAACGAAAGAGTGGTTTTGTATGAAAAGTACGCGGATATTATCGTAGATTGCTCCGGTACGGTTATCGAGAGTGTGGTCGGTAAAATTTCGAACCGAATCAAAGCGAATTTGGCACGATCTTAGTATATTAATATTCTCCGGAGGGAGCCCATTTGATGCTTAAAACAGAACATGTCGAGGTTTTCAATTTGAGAGGCGCCTTGCGTGGCATGAGGAACCCCATGGCCAGCTGGCATCTGTCGGATTCGATCTATAATGAACAAAGCGGGGCCTTATTGACTCTGGGCGAGAATGATCGAAAACTCGCCTTGCGACTGGTTACCGCAGGAAGCGATCACGGGAAGTTTATCCGTCAGATCTTCGTCAGCATGGATATCACCGCCCCCGATTACTGGTGGAAAGAAATGGACACCTATAAGGTGGGAACCGTTGCCAACAGCACCAGCACCATGCATAAACTGACTTCCCGAAGCCTGACCGCCGACGATTTCAGCTGGGATGAAGTGACGTCCTTTAAAAAGGGACTCCTGGAACATTTAAATGAATTGATCTCCGTTTATAAGGAGGCTGTGCAAAAAGAGCGGCCCGAAGAGGCAAATCGTTTGTGGCGACAGTTGATTCAGGATCTGCCGATGAGTTTCAACTATACCCGTACCTGGACCGGCAATTACGCCAATCTCCGCAATATGTACCATGCCCGAAAGGTGCATAAGCTCATCGAATGGCATGCTTTCTGCCGGACCATCGAGGAATTACCCTTTAGTGAGCTGATTACGACTATAAACGAGCCAAAGTAAATAGAGATGATATTGGATTACTACCCGTTGGCCATCAATTAGGGGGTGAAGGAGTTCATGGAGCGAAAGGAAAGACTGCAACAAAGATTGAGTGAGATTGCCGAATCCTTAAAAACATCGGAAAACGCTTTGGCGTTAATGGGTTTGGGATCCGCCGGGCAAGAGGTTCACCGGATGGATAACTATTCCGATCTGGATTTCTTTGCCATTGTCCGGGACGGCTATAAACAGCGCTATATTGAAAATACTGACTGGCTGGAGAGGATCCGACCGGTTGTTTTTAAGTTCAGGAACACCAGGGATGGTTATAAGATCATGTTCGATGATGGGATTTATTGTGAGTTCGCCGTGTTTGAAACTCCGGAATTGGCCGACATACCTTATGCCCCCGGCAGAATCATTTGGAAAGACGAAGGCTTCGACACGAAGCTTAGTATTCCTCAACATACCGGGGCGCCGGACTGGAAACCGGAGTCCATCGAATGGCTGCTCGGCGAGATCATCACCAATATATACGTGGGAGTATGCCGTTACTACCGGGGCGAGAAACTGGCCGCATATAGAGGCGTTCAAGGTAACGCATTCAACTTATTTATCGAATTAATCGCCTTGAGTTGTGCGGCGGATGAAAAGGTTTGTAGGGATATTTATTCCAAAGAACGCCGCTTTGAGCAGAGGTATCCTGGAATGGAGCCGGTTCTCGCCAGAATTCTGCCCGGATACGAGCATACGGTAAACGCGGCGCGGGCGATGCTCATCTATCTGGATGAGAACTACAGTATCAACCGTTACATGAGGACACTCATCCTGAACATCTGTGAAAACGGAATAGAATAGGGGTAAAGGCTGATCGTAATCCGATTTTATGCGGGAAAGTTGATCAAACCGGAGGGGATTGCCGTGAATCGGGAAGAACGAATCGGGAAGGTTATCCGGACGATGATCGCCATGGAACGCCGGGCCTGGGAGCAGGGAGTGGCCGCCCAAGCACTGCTCGAGTTGGGAGAGACGGATTTAGTCATATTACTGGCAAAAGATGCGGTAGTTAATCAGCTGAAAGACGGCCGGCTGGGGTTAAACGGCGATCGGATTCCTGTGGCGGACCCTGCCGCCAATGGAGAACCGGTACTTTTTGCCGCCAAGGCCACCGGGGATGATGCCCTCCACAGAGCCGCCCAACGGATGCTTGAATATCTTTTATACCAGGCACCCAAGACACGGGACGGGATTATCTATCATAATCAAATTGAGAATCGAATCTGGGTTGACGCTTTTTATATGGTACCACCCTTTCTGGCAGTTGCCGGTCACCCCGACGAAGCCTGTAAACAGATCCTGGGGTATCGACGAGTTTTGTGGGATCCCCAAAAGCAACTGTTTCATCATATTTGGGATGAGGATTTACAGCAATTTGAGCGGAAGTTATTTTGGGGTGTCGGAAACGGATGGGCTGCGGCGGGGATGACCCGGGTTATCCGGGCGTTGCCCGATTCGATGACCAAAGAGAAGAATATGTTGGCGGGTTTCGTCAAAGAGGCCATCGACGGATGTTTGAAATTCCAGAGGAGCGACGGACTTTTCCATGATGTTTTGGACGATCCTGCCACTTTCGTGGAGACAAACGCCGCGCAGATGTTGAGCTATTCAATGTACCGCGGGGTTCAAGGCGGATGGCTAAATCCTTCCTATCAAACCCAGGCCGATAGAATCCGGGAAGCCGTGTATCAAAAAGTGGATCAATTCGGGCTGGTGCAGGGGGTATGCGGAGCGCCCAATTTCGATCGCCCGGGAACGGCTACCGAAGGTCAGGCGTTTTTCCTGTTGATGGAAGCGGCAGCGAACGATATGAATCATTAATTGCATATATGGCGCGTTTGTATTGGAACGATTGACAATTGGAAAATTCTTGTGATACAGTAAATTTATTATCGGAACATTCATTGCCGTATCCTGGTTCAAGGGGTGACCTGATGGAAGAGAACTCTGCCATTGATTCGTCAAACCGGCGCTATGAGAAGTTCCCGGCCTTTACGGTTCATGCCGCTCAAGAAACGAACCGGCAGATTATCACCCCGGAGCATCCCGGTTTATATTACATCGGAAGGATTGATCGCAAGGACCCCGGTGCGCCCCGGTTTATCTGGCAGGGGACTGAACTCAGGTTCAGTTTTTCAGGCAGGAGATTGGGTCTTCGTTTCTCCGATGCCTGGGGGCAAAATTTTTATAATGTTATCATCGATGGACGGGTTATCCTGCTGCAGCTGGTAGAGGGCGGCAGCCACGATTATCTACTGGATGAAATATTGCCGGAAGGATGGCATGAGGTGATAATCTTCAAGCGGACCGAGGCAATGTTCAGCAACGCCGTATTCCGTGGGTTGATCCTTGAACGCGGAACTGAAATGGGTTCCAAGCCCGAGCCTCTGCCGCTTGCGATCGAGTTTTACGGTGATTCCATTTCCGCCGGTGCCTGTAACGAAGATCCGGCCGCAGATCAATATGACGATTATTCAACTCATAACAACTACCGGTCCTACGGAGCGATGACTGCCCGAAATCTCAATGCCGAATACGTCAATATCGCCGTAAGCGGCACCGGCATCTGCTACAGTTGGAATCCGGTGTTGATGCCGGAGGTTTATGATAAGCTTTATCCCGAGAATACAAGCGAGCGTTATGATTTTTCGGGGAGAATACCCGATATTGTCCTTCTCAATCTGGGCCAGAATGACTATGGTTACCCGAATTCTCTGGGGAAGCCGTTTCCCTCCGATTTTACGGAAAAGTATACCGAACTTGTCCGCAACCTTCGGGGGTTGTACCCCGATGCCCGGATCATCTGCGCTATCGGCGGCATGTCCGCCTACCGTGAGTCCCCGGATCTTCAAGCCGCCTTCAAGAAGGCGGTCGATATATTGAAATCCGCCGATGAGCGGATTTACTCCTTCGTATTCACCGCATACACGGATAATCATCCCAGAGTGGATACCCATGCCAAGCTGGCGGCGGAATTGACCCCGTTGATTCAGAAGGTCGTTTTACCGGAATAACTTTTATTATAGGAGTGAAAGAAATGGCGATTTCCGCTTCCGATGTGAAGCAGATTACAGCGGAACTGGGCGCTGATTTGTGCGGAATTGCTCCCATTGACCGTTTCAGCGACGCCCCGCGGGGCTTTCATCCCCATGATGTATTGCCGGAATGTCAATCGGTCATCGTGTTTGCCCGCAGGTTCCTTACGAGTTCCTTAAAGGCAAAGTCTACCGTACCCTATACTACGGTTCGGAATGAATTATCGGCTCACATGAATTGGATGGGAGTCAGAATGGCTCAAATGCTTGAGGATGGAGGCATGACGGCAGTTCCCGCCAATACCACCGGTCCCGATGAATATGATCAGGAAACAGGGCGTTATCGTGGGATCATCTCTTTAAAACATGCGGCAATGAATGCCGGTCTCGGCAAGATCGGTAAGAATACCCTTTTAGTGAACAACCGTTTCGGCAACATGATCTGGCTCGATGCAGTGTTGGTATCTGAACCGCTGGCTCCCGATCCGCTGGCGGATTACGAGGTTTGCAATCCCAAATGCAGGTTGTGCATCGAATCCTGTCCTGTGGGGGCGCTCGGCGGCGAGTTGATGAATCAAAAGGCTTGCAAGCATTTCGCGTTTGGAGAACTCAATGGGGGCGAATGGCGGATCAAGTGCTTTGAGTGCAGGAAGGTCTGTCCCAATTCTACCGGATTGAGATAAGATCTTCACCGTTCGTTAAAGCAATCAGGTTTCTAAAGGAAAAGGAAGAAGGATTTGCTCCATATTGCGAAGAAGGTGAATCGTTTGCAAAGAGAAGAGCTGAGATCGGTAAAGAATCAGTTTCATCAAGAGTTACGGGACAATATTTTACGGTTTTGGACGGGACATGCGGTGGATGTTGAAAACGGGGGCTTTCACGGTTATATCACGAATGATCTGAAGGTTACCAAAAATGCTCCGAAGGCTAGTGTACTCAATGCCAGGATATTGTGGACTTATTCTACCGCGTACCGCATTTTTAAGACGGATGAGTATCTGACCATGGCCAAGCGGGCCTATGATTATTTGGCGGATCATTTTATCGATCCGGAGTATTCCGGAGTTTATTGGATGCTGGACTATAAAGGAAAACCCATAGACTCCAAAAAACAGATCTATGCCATTGCCTTTGCTATCTACGGTCTGGCGGAATATTTCCAGGCCACCGGGGACCAGCAGAGCCTTGAGAAGGCGATTGGGCTTTATCAGGCCATCGAGGAACACAGCTACGATCCGGAGAACCAAGGTTATTTTGAGGCCTTGAGCCGCGACTGGGGACTCCTGGCCGATATGAGCCTGAGCCCAAAGGACTTGAATGTAAAGAAATCGATGAATACCCATCTTCATATTCTGGAGGCTTATACTCAACTTTTGCGGGTTTGGAAGGATGAGGCGTTGGCAGGAAAACTCAGAGAACTGATCCGGATCACGATGGATCGAATCTTGAATCGGAAGAAAGACCGGTTCCAACTCTTCTTCGATGAATGCTGGCATTCTCAAGCGGATATCGTATCCTTCGGCCATGACATCGAAGGGAGCTGGCTCTTATACGAGGCGGCCGAGGTCTTGGGTGATCCCGCGGTTTTAGCCGAGGTAAAACCAATTGCCCTCCGGATGGCGGAGAATGTATTGGAACACGGCATCGACACCCAAGACGGCGGTCTTTTTTACGAAGCGGAGGGTGGTCGCTTTACCGATACCAATAAAGACTGGTGGCCTCAGGCCGAGGCGGTGGTTGGGTTCTGTAATGCGTATCAGTTATCCGGAGAAGAGTGCTTTTTGGATGCATCCTTCGCTGTATGGGATTTCATCAAACGCCGGATCGTCGATAAACAATACGGCGAGTGGTTCTGGGGAGTTTCCAAAGATGGCAAGGTGCAGGACGGCAGAGAAAAGGTAGGCCCCTGGAAATGTCCTTACCATAACAGCCGGATGTGTTTTGAAATGATGCAGCGGCTGGATGAGATTAGAGGTGGTTGACATGGATAAAGAAAAGCTAAACTCCAGATGTAGGGTCTATACGTTTCATGACATACCCGAGTGCCTCACCCATGTATTCTTGATCAACGGGAAGCGGCATGTATTCGTCATTGATACCTATTGCGGACCGGATTGTATGGTTCCCATATTGAACGATATTGCCACTATGGCGCAAGGCAAGGAGATTGTGGTGATAAACACCCACTACCACTGGGATCATGTCTGGGGGAACTGCGCCTTTCGGGATGCTGAAATTATCGCCCATTCCTTATGTAAAACCAAAATGGAACAGGAGTGGGAACGGATGATGACATCGCAGCAACAGTTCATCCGGGGTAAAGTCGAGCCGAAGTTTCCGACTATCACATTTAACGAGCGGTTGGTCTTCGAAGAAGAAGGCATCACGCTAGAACATACTCCGGGCCATACCAGCGACAGCATTACGGTTTACTCAAGCGGTGACCGAATCGTCTTTGTCGGCGATAACCTGGAAAGGCCCAAGATCTATCTGGAAGAACAGAATGTGGATACATATGTCCAAACCATCTCCAGATATCGTGAATTGGAGAATCAGCGGATCATGGCCGGACATAGCCTTGATTTATCTTGTACTGACATCCAGGCGAATCTAGAAAGTTTATTGGAGTTGAAAGGGAAGTAAATTTTATTAAAACTGTTCATTGCAATACGGTAGATTTTGACCATCAGCGGGGTATCGGCATACTTCTTGAAAGCGGACGGTGCCGGGCACTTAGAATGCCAGAGAGCCGTTCGTTTCTTAAAAGTGGCAACTTGACTAAGCCGTTCGTTTTTCCCTCTGGGAGAAAGATAGAATGAGGGCTCCCTTCGGTTCTCATGCCTTGAGACAGTCTGCATCCTTATCGGGTTCCCAGCCGTCACTGCCGGACAGGACGTTCAAAGCGGCATATTTTTTCACTTGTTCCGCCGTTAACTGCTTGGACCATTTTACTCTGTCCGCTAGGGCGGCGCCCGGACCGGTTGAGCCAAATTCGCAGTAATTGACGGTTTTTTCCCGTTCAGGCAAATCCCAATTGTCCCAGCCTGCCGGGATGATATGTTCGCCCATTGAGCAGTTGATGAAGGCTGCCTTGGCAAAGTCTCGCCAGGGCCTGCCCAGATAAACGGTATGGGGTCCGGCAGCCCCGGTCAGCCGGCAATCGGTGAAGACGTAACCGAACTCCTGACGGGGCGAGGTCGATCCGGCGGTGATATAGCCGTTGACGGGTTCACCCCGGTCGTTCGAGAAGATCTCGCAGTGATCGAATACCGCGGTGGCCGACCCGAAGATGAAATCGATATCCCCCCGGATGAAACAGTCCCGGTAATACTGGCGGATCTCCCCGGTGTACTCCGCATCCCCGGAACCCAAAGCGGGGTGGACCAGATTTAATCCTTTGGGAACGGGGTTTTTAGGGAGAGGGCCCGTGAATAAGGTATCTTGATGACCCAAGAGTCTGCAGTTTTTGAAGGTAATCCGATCCGCATCGGCGTATACCGCTACCGCCTGGCCGACAATCCGGCCGTCGCCGGCGGAGTTTTCAAAAGTTAAGCCTTCTGCGGTAAAATCATGGCCGCCGATATAGATGGTATAGGAGTTAAAAGTGTTCATCGGTTCTCCGCCGGGAAGCGGCTTTTTGGCGGCGTCATCAAAGGCGATTAGGGTCCGGAGCGGATTCTCGCCGATTAGGCTGATCCAGGGCGAAGTGACGCGGATCTTTTCGCGGTAAACTCCGTTTTTAACCTGTATCTGCACCTGCTTGCAGTTGTTCTGCGGTACGGAATCAATCGCCGCCTGC
>DASVMB010000016.1:0-5708 GCA_036384575.1 Bacillota bacterium | reverse complement strand
GGTAATAAAGTCCGGATTGAGCAGATACCTTTCCCGGAAACCAGAAAATATCTGCTACGGATCATGTTTCTTAAACGGATCTATGGTTATCTGTATTCGGATGTTTTATCGTAAGGGATTTGTTTTTTAACCCGGCGTCCGTGAATAATATAATCGATTTATTTTTAATCCGGTCCGGTGGAGTTTTATTTGTACGATTGGCAACATGGAGGTAGGATATATGCCCAAATTGGCTGTGGTATCTTTGGGTTGCGCCAAAAATTTGGTAGATACGGAGATCATGCTCGGTCAACTGGTCGGGGAAGGATGGGAAGTTACCCGGAATTTTGCGGATGCCGAATTAATTCTCGTTAATACCTGTGGATTCATTGAGGAGGCTAAGGCGGAATCGATCCGGAACATTCTGGAGTTCGCCGAGTATAAAAAGCCGGATTGCGGCTCCTGCCGCAAGCTGGTGGTTGCCGGTTGTCTGGTTGAGAGGTATTCCCAAGAACTGGCCAAGGAGCTACCCGAGGTCGATTACTGGATCGGTTTGGGAGAGATCGACCGGATTGCCGGTTTAGTTCAGGAGAAATCATCCGGACCTAAGGTTGGAGGCTCTCCCTTTCTCAATGATGAAAACCTTCCCCGTTATCAGGTGACATTATCTCATACCGCGTATGTGAAGATCGCGGAGGGCTGCAATCATCGCTGTGCGTATTGCGCCATACCCAATATCAAAGGCGGGTTCCGGAGTAGACGACCGGAGTCGGTTGTTCGGGAGATCAGCCGTTTGGTTGAGAACGGGGTTCGGGAGATCAATCTAATTGCGCAGGATATTACGATGTATGGCCGGGATTTACCGGAAAAAATCGACCTCAAAAAGCTTTTGGAGCAGATCGTATCTCAGGCCAAGCCATCATGGATTCGTTTGCTCTACGCATACCCTTCCGGGATTAGTCGTGATCTATTGGAATTTATTGCAGCTGAGCCCAGGGTTTGTAAGTATCTGGATCTCCCCCTGCAACACATCAACGGACGCATTTTGAAGTTGATGCGGCGCTCCGATCCCCCGGAACGGATCCGGGAGCTTCTCACGACGATCCGTACGGTTGTACCGGAACTGACCTTACGGACTACGTTGATTGTGGGATTTCCGACCGAAACCGATGGGGAATTCGAGGAGATGCTGGACTTTGTTAAAGAAGGGCACTTTCAGCACCTGGGGGTATTTGCCTACAGTCCCGAGGAAGATACCCCTGCCTACGATTACAAACCGCAGATACCGGAGAAGGTCAGGACGGAGCGTAAACAAAGACTGCTTGCGGCGCAACAACCTATCTCTGCTCGGTTCCTGGCGGAACTGGTCGGACGGGAGTTACCCATCTTGATTGATCGGGTCACCCCGGACGGAGGAGCCATTGGTCGAACCCCAAGTCTGGCCCCGGATGTGGATGGCGTGGTTTACCTGAATCAATTCCACGGTAAACCCGGTGAGATCCGTTCGGGGTTGATCACCGCAAGCGATGCCTATAATTTATATGCCAAATTGGATTAGCCATTCAAATATATCCATCCGGATCTTTCTTTAAAAATTTTGAAAGCCCATTTCAGGATAAAGGAATTTCAAGAAAGATGCCGAATCGTTGGATTAATTAACCATATCAGTGCAGGTGTATGGGGGCTAGAGTGCCTTACCCCGGAAGTTATTGCTGGAGGACAAGTCGATGAGCCTGGCGAATTGGATAACCGCGCTTCGAATCATTTTAGCCCCGTTGTGCGTCGGGTTTTTATTCTGGGATATTCCCGGCCGGGATTATTTGGCTGCGATCGTCTTCATTATTGCCGGATTAACTGACGGTTTGGATGGCTACGCCGCCCGCTCCCGCAAGGAAGTCACCAGTTTCGGCAAGTCCTTCGATCCTTTTGCCGATAAAGTTTTGATCATCCTGACTTTGGTGGTTTTGGAGCGGCTCGACCGGGTGCCTCTGGTACCCGTATTGATCATTATCATTCGTGAGCTGTTCATCACCGTTTTGCGGTATTTCCCGGGTCGAAAGGGTTTAGTCGTCGCCGCCAGTCCCTGGGGTAAGTTAAAGACTTGCACTCAAATAATTGCAGTTGCCTTAATCATGCTCCGGTTGCCCTACAGCCTTTGGTTTTTATGGGCTGCTGTGATCTTCACCATCTGGTCAGGCCTCGACTACCTGTGGCGCTGGCGCAGTGCCTTCGGGATCAAGCCGAAAGACGCCGTATTGTAAGACTATATTTTAGTACAATCGGTAATTAACTCCTTAAGAGCCAGGATGAGGATATCCACTTCCGATATCTGATTATAACAGCCGAAACTCAATCGGGCCATGCCTGGCATGGTTTCGTGGCCAATATCTCCTTTTAGGACCCGGTACAGCAAGATTTGAATTTCTTTTGCAGATAATCCAACAAACTTTGGACATAGCCCCGGGCGCAAAAACAACCGCTCCGAACGCCAATCCCACGTTCCGCCAGATGTTGCGCTACAATAGCGTGGGGAATTCCCCGAATATTAAAACTAATAACCCCAACCCGGTTTTGTTTCTCCCTGTTATATATCTCCAGTTCCGGTAGTTCCTCTAGGCATTTTAAGGCATATTCCAGTAACTCCGTTTCATGACGGGTAATGGGATCCCACCCGATTCGTTGAATCACTCGACAGCTTTCGGCTATCGCCATTGCCCCCAATATATTGGGGGAACCCGCTTCCTCAACATCGGGCGCTTCAGCCCAGATTATACCTTCCGGTCCGATTCCGATGATCGTTCCCCCTCCCACCTGGCTGGGAGGGTTTTTTTGAAACAGGGAACGCGGAGCGATGAGTACACCGGCACCGAAGGGAGCATATATTTTATGGCCGGAAAACGCCAAAAAGTCAATATGCCTGGGGTCGGAAGGGGGGAAAAGGTTGATCTGACGATGGGGTATCAACTGCGCCCCATCCACCAGGATTTTAGCGCCGGCCTGATGTGCAAGTTCAGCCAGGGTATGGATGGGCGGAGTGTGTCCGGTGACATTTGAAGCGCCGGTTACGGCCAAAAGTTTAACCCGACCGCTTTCGAGTCGCAACGCTTGCTCCAATTGGTCCAGGTCGATTCCGTTTTCTTTCACTCCAATGCAAATATGGGGTACTTGCGACCAGGGCAGCTCATTGGAGTGGTGTTCCATCCCGGAATAAATCACGTATTCGCCGGGGATGTTGGGAAGGTAATGAGCGACTTTATTTATGGAATCGGTGGTGTTTTTGGTAAAAATAACGGTGTCATGACGGAGATCGGCACCGATGAAATCGGCAATAACTTGCCGTGATGCTTCATATTGGGCGGTCGAGTATTTCGACTTGAAGCCCGATCCCCGGTGTACGCTAGAGTACCATTCAGCCTCGCGGCAGATTAATTCCATAACTGCCTTAAAGGGCGGGGTACTGGCGGCATTATCGAGATTAATATATCGTTTGTTTCCGCCCTTGGCGGGAACTTTTTTTTGATACCCGTAAATCAAGTCGGCCAGATTCAAAGGCAGCACCTCACTTTATCATATGAGGCAAGTAGGCCAATTGACTATCCTGGCACTCTTGGGATTCTCCTTGAAATATTCCAGAGTTTTTTGGTTTTTATCCACATATAGCTGGGCAAATTAGACTCAGATCACTACGAAAGGAGTGAAAAAAATGGGTACTGGCCAAAAAAGGAATAGTTATGTAGTCCAAGAGGCGACGAAAGCTCTTCAGAATTTTAAGTATGAGATATCCAAGGAGCTGAATATCGATACCTCTCCGATTGTCGGTGATTACTGGGGCTATATGACTTCCCGGGATTGTGGCGCCGTGGGTGGTAACATGGTTCGGCGGATGATCGAAGCGGCCGAACGTTCCATTGCCGAACAGGCTTTTGCTAACGTTCAGGCTGGATTTAAGGCTGGATTACAGAGCAGCAGCCAGGTGCAACAGGATAAGGTTCCAACCACCCCGAACTTGAATTTGAACAACTTAGATAAATATGTTTAATACTTAAGTTGGTGAGTTCGGTCCCACAATAGGTACCGCTTTAAAAATTCCTGCCGTTTTGGGGCAGGAATTTTTTTGATAAAAAGCGAAAAACAGCGAAAGATGAAGGGGGAATGGCTTATGAAAGAAGCTCAAATAGGAATCTTCGGGGGCTCCGGCTTCTATTCTTTACTTGACAGGGTGGAGGAGGTTGCTGTACAGACCCCATACGGAGCTCCAAGTGACCGGATCGCCATCGCCGAGATTGCCGGAAAGAAAGTGGCGTTTTTACCGCGTCATGGAAAGAATCATCAGCATCCACCGCACATGATCAATTACCCGGCAAATCTCTGGGCCATGAAATCTCTGGGAGTCCGACAGATCATTGGGCCTTGCGCCGCCGGCAGCCTGCAACCGGAGATCAACCCCGGGGATTTTGTGGTGATCGATCAGTTCGTCAACCGTACTTGGGGACGAAAGGATACTTTTTTTGATGGGCCAATCACGACCCATCTCTCTGGTGCGGATCCCTATTGCCGGAGACTTCGTGAGCAAGCTATCCTCTCTGCCAAACAGTTGGGAATTACCGTGCATGAAACCGGGACTGTCGTGGTGGTGCAGGGTCCCCGTTTTTCTACCCGGGCTGAGAGCAGGGAGTTTAAACGTAACGGCTGGGAAGTCATTAACATGACCCAGTATCCGGAAGGTTGGCTTGCCCGGGAGTTAGGGATCTGTTATGTCAATATCGCGCTAATCACCGATTACGATGAGGGCTTAGAGGGTAACCCAGACATTAAACCTGTCACCCATGAGCAGGTTTTACAGGTCTTTGAAAGTAATAATGAACGGCTTCGCGAACTTTTATTTTCTATGATCCGGGATTTACCGGCCCTTCCAGATTGCGAGTGCAGCAAATCCGGAGGAGAAATTTAACGCTGTTTTATTTTACGGAGTTTAAACCAAAGCTCAAGTGGCGTTTGGGATTTAAATTCTCTCTAAAGAAGGTAATTTAAAGATTGTTTTTGGTGATCGGCAGTTGACTGCCGATTTTTTATTTTATCTTCTTTCAAATAGGAATTCGCCGACTGGAATCGAAATAGTTTAGCAATTATTCCAACTCCCGCTGCCCTTGAGGTGGAATCATTTCATGGGGGAGTTTGTATATTGTAAGGAACCCTACCCAAGCTTTAGGGATTCATTGTCTGCATAGATAAGGGGATAAACAATGCCGAAATCACCCAAGAAAGTTTATTATTGTGAAAACTGCGGTCATCAGGAGCACAAGTGGGTAGGTCGTTGTCCGGCCTGCCATGAATGGGGAACCATGCAGGAAGAGATCGAGGAGCTCCAAACCGCCGATGAACTGGAGACCCTGAGTAGCTTTCAACAACCCCAAGTATTGAATCAGGTTCGGATTGATAGTACCATCCGGATGAGTACCGGGATTGGTGAATTCGACCGGTTATTGGGAGGGGGCATCGTTCTGGGTTCGGTGCTTCTTTTGGTGGGTGACCCCGGAATCGGAAAAAGTACCTTAAGCCTGATTACAGCGGGAAACGCCGCCCGGGATGGGGTGGTGCTTTACGTGAGCCGAGAGGAATCGGCCGAACAGACAAAGATTCGTGCCGACCGGTTGGGTACTTTTCCTGATACGCTTTATGTTATTTCCGAAACCAATCTCGAATTGGTTCAGCAACACATTGCCAATCTT
>DASVMB010000015.1:0-3721 GCA_036384575.1 Bacillota bacterium | reverse complement strand
TATCCCCACCAGGCCCTAAAGGACCTGGCTACGCCCGGAAAAATCATCTCAAGCCCCATGAATGGGGCTGGGTAATACATCCAGTTCTTCCCAGCCCGTTTTAACGGGCTTTAGAATGGTTTTTAACTTAGCCCGGGGTTTTAACCCCGGGTGGACGGAATGACAAATCGGACTTTTGAGACAGCCCCGGTTTAGGGTAAAACTGAAAGCGTAAGGATGGCGCGGGGTGAGTTGCCGCGCGTCCCGCAGGACGCGACGCCTCATGCCTAAAGAAACGGGTGATTAGTAAATGCTGAGAGTGCTGATTATTGATGATGAAGTTCTGGTCCGGGTGGGGTTGAAATCCATGCTCAACTGGGGGGAGTTGGGGTTTGAGGTTTGCGGAGAGGCAACCAATGGCCGGGACGGACTGGACCTGATCATCCGGTTGCAGCCGGATATTGTTCTTACCGACATCAAAATGCCGGTTATGGATGGATTGGAAATGATGCGGCTGGCTTCGGAATCCGGATGTCGGCCTAAGTACATCATACTCAGCAGTTATGATGATTTTTTGTTGGTCAAGCAAGCCATGAAGCAGGGGGCGGAGGAATACCTGATCAAACTTGATTTGGAACCGGCGGTTTTATCCAATACCCTAAGCGCTGTGGCGGGGAAGATCCGGAGCGAGCACGGCCGTTCCGGAGCGGAGGAACATTTTGAAAAGGTGCTTCGGGAAAATATCGCCATGCTTAGGGAGGTCTTTTTTAAGGGACTAATCAACCGGCCGTTCCAGGTCCAGGGGGATCTGGGCGCCAAGGCGAGGGATCTGGGAATTGAACTGGATGAAACCATTCTTGTCTGTGCTCTGGTGCGGATGAATGATCCGACAGTGCTTGATAAATATGATCCCCAGGACCTTCGGGTTCTTGAGGTTTCCTTCTTGGATACCATCAATGAGATCGTGAATGATGTTTTTAAGGGATATACCTTTGCTTGGAACCGTGGGGAGTTTGTAGTCATCTATTCCGCCAATCCGGGAACACCGCCGGAGCGTTATCGTGAAAGTTCGGTCAAGATGGCGGAGCGCTGGGTTCAGGTTTTAAAACAGTACTCCAATATTGCAGTATCCGTCGGTCTCAGTAAACCGCATTCCGGTTATGCGGAGCTTGCCCAGGCCTACCTGGAAAGCTGCAGAGCGGTGCAACAGGTTTTTTATGCAGGTTTCCTGTCGATATTCTTTTTTGAAGATCTTCCGGAAACAGTTGATAATCCGGGACGGATCGATCTCGCCAGGATCCGCGATGTCCTTCCTCAAGCCGTGGAGATGCACGACCTGGATACGATTCATACAGTCATTGAGAGTATCATCGCGGTTTTGGAGGAACAGAAGATGCCCCGGGGCCAAGCATTCGATCTCTGTTTTCAAGTGGCGTATCTCATTGGCGGGGCAGCCGGTCTCAATGAAACGGCCATCCAGGATATTATCGGGTATCAAAATAGTCTGTACGAAAGCATTTTCAATTTAAACACGCTTCCGGAGATTATTAATTGGTTCACCGGACTGGAACAAAGATTGTGCTTATTCCTGACCCGGAATGAAGATCAAAAGAACCAGCGACTGATCGCTAAAGCAAAAAAGTATATCCAGGATCATTGCTGTGAGGATATGGGTTTAAACGAGATCGCTGCCGTATTGAATATCAGTCCCGGTTATTTCAGCACTATCTTTAAACAATTGACCGGGGTCGGCTTCATCGATTATGTCACGGAGAAAAAGATCGAGCAAGCCAAGAAACTGCTTCGGGAAACGGATTATAAGATTTATGAGGTTTCGAATCTCTTGGGATATCAGAACCCCTATTATTTTAGCAAGGTCTTTAAAAAGGTGACCGGCGTGACTCCCAGTGAGTTTTCCGGTAAGAAGCTTTAAAAACGAGGGTGGGCAAACAAGGGAACACGGGGGATGAAAAAAGTAACTGAAAATGAAAAAAAGTATTATGGTAAATTTTGGATAACCATCTTGTCCGGATAATATTACAAATTATTGCGTTTAAAGACATTTTAATCATCCCGTAACAAATCTATAATAAGGGCAGAACTTTAAAAGGAGGAATGATTGGATGCGAAAACGGTTGAGTCTGGTCTTCTCGGTTTTACTGGTAGCGGTTCTCCTTGGCGCTTTGGGCGTCAGCGCCGGGGCGGCCAAACAAGAGACGATCAAGTTCTCTGTTTGGGATTACAGTATGTCTCCGGAGTACAAGGCGGCCATCGATGCATTCCAAAAGGCGAATCCGGATATCAAAGTCGATGTGATCGAGATTGCCGCCAAGGATTATCCCGACAAGATGACAGTGATGCTGGCCGCCGGTGAGGATGTGGATGTATTTGCGGTGAAGGATTTTGCGAGTTACTCCAATTATCTGAGCCGGAACTACCTATATCCCTTAGACTCGTTTATAAAAAAAGCCAAAGTGGATTTGAAACCATACGGCGGCGCATTAAATTATGTTAAATCCAGTGGTAAACTGATGGTATTCCCTTATCGCAGTGATATTTATGTTCTCTATTACAACAAGGATATCTTCGACAAGGCCAAGGTTGCCTATCCCACCAACGATATGACCTGGGCTCAGTTCCGTGAGACCGCCAAGAAATTGACCAGCGGCGAGGGGAACGACAAGATTTGGGGCGCCTATTTCCATTCCTGGCGGAGCCAGATCCAATGCCCGATTTTGTTGACCACCAAAACCACGTTGATCGACGGGAAGTATACCTTCCTGAAACCCGCTTATCAATTGGCCTTAGCCATGCAGAACGAAGACAAGTCGATCATGAGTTACGCGGAGATGAAAACCTCCAACGCCAACTACCGGGGATTGTTTGAAAGCGGTAAAGTTGGTATGAGCTATATGGGGACCTGGTTCCTCGGCTCGTTAATCAGCGACAAAAAGGCCGGTAAGCACAATGTGAACTGGGGTATTGTTAAAGCCCCGCATTGGCCCGCCAATAAAGCCGGTTCAACCATTACCGGAATCACTACGATGGCGATCAACGCCAAATCATCCAAAAAAGATGCGGCCTGGAAGTTCATCAACTTCATGGGCGGCGAGCAAGGCGCCAAGATTTTTGCGGGCTACGGCGTGTTCCCGGCCTTACGGACTTCGGAAGTATTGGATGTTTACACTTCTGCCGACGGTTTCCCTGCCGGAGGTAAAGATGCTCTGGTAACGGATAAAACAACGGTGGAGATTCCACCCAGCCCGTATGCTAATGCGATTGACAAGACCCTTTCCGAAGAGCACGAGCTGATCATGACCGGACAAAAAACCCTGGATCAAGGGCTCAAGGATATGGCGAAACGGGTCAAGGAAGTTAAGGAAGATTGACCATCAGTTCTCCTGATCTGAGGGAAATCCGTAAATATCTAAAGTAAAGCAATAGCTTTTCATATGCCCTATATGCATCCGTATATAGGGCATATGATTACAAAGGTACATTTCATTTTGCGAGAAGGAGGGACTGCCGGTACCCTGGATTTTTACCGGTGGGAAAAACATGAGCACAACCCAGGCTATTCCCAAACGGGTCAGGAGTATTACCCAAAGGAACCGCTTGACTGCATATGGATTTCTATTACCCAATCTGATCGGCTTTGTTGCTTTTACACTGGTGCCGATCGTGATCGCTTTCGGACTTTGTTTTGTGAAGTGGGATTTTGCCAATCCCATGGAGTTTGTGG
>DASVMB010000014.1:0-2153 GCA_036384575.1 Bacillota bacterium | reverse complement strand
CCGAAAGGTTTTTACTCTCCGCCAATACTGCGGTTTTGAATGTCATTTAACTGATTATGTCCGAAATAGGTTTACGAGCAAACAACCGCTCAAGCCGGAGCGGTTGTTTTGGTCTTTTCAATTTTGACAGCGACTTGTTGGAGCAGTTCACAGTCGGAGCAGCCGCTATCGGGGCCACCTTGTTTGCAGGTTTTCAGGCAATGCCGGATCGACATTTCCAGGAGATTGACTTCTTGATCGGTTAAGGTTAAAGTAATCATGAGTGACCTCGTTTCATTCGAATTCTGTATGATCATAGTATCCATGGCAAACAGGAATATATTCCAAATACGCTGGATTTCAAGCCATAAAGGCAGGGTGATCGGCATGTATGATATGGTAATTGTCGGAGGCGGGCCGGCGGGGCTGGCGGCAGCGGTTAACGCCCGCCGGCGCAACAAACAGGTGGCGTTGGTCGCCAAGGAAGAAAACAGTTCAAAGCTGGTACAAGCTCATCGCATCGATAATTTCCTGGGGATCCCCGGGATCACGGGCCGGGAATTGGCCGAGAAATTGAGACACCACGCCGAAGAACAAGGGACCACCTTCATCAAAGATGAAGTACAGAGCATTAATCCGGATGAAGGCCGGTTTATGCTGTGGGGCCGGGAGAACTCGTTTGAGGCCTTGAGCATTGTTCTGGCCACCGGTATCGTCCTGGGTTCCGAGATCGCCGGAGAGACCGAGTTTGTTGGGCGGGGGGTCAGTTACTGTGCCACTTGCGACGCCATGTTTTATAAGGGCAAGACAGTGGCGATGATCGGCTATATTCCCGAAGCGGAAACAGAGGCGGAGTTTCTGGCGGAGCTCTGTGCCCAAGTTTATTATCTGCCCCAATATAAACTTCAAAAACAACTGGACTCCCGGATCACCATCATCAGCGGTAAACCGGCTGCCATCCGGGGGGATGTCACAGTGAAGGAGTTAGCGACCCAAGCCGAGGCCTGGGAAGTGGACGGGGTATTTATCGAAAGGTCGGGACGTCCGGCAGAGCAGCTTCTCCCCGGCCTGGAACTGTCGGGAGGCTTTATCGTCACCGGCCAAGACCAAGCCACCAATATTCCGGGCGTATTTGCCGCAGGAGATTGCACCGGGAGGCCCTGGCAGATCGATCGCGCGGTCGGTCAAGGCCAAGTGGCGGCCTTAGGTGCGGTACAATACCTTGAAATGGCGAAATCCGGAAGCGGAGTGGTTGGATGAAAACTCCATCCCACCGGATCTCCATCCCTACCATCCTTCAGGTCAACCGGAATAATCTGGCCCGGCTCGGATCGTTTATTGCTCAAGCGGGATTCACTAAGATCACCTTGTTTTTCGGTGAAGGGATTGAAGCCCTGTTCGGTGAGGCGGTTACGGCTGCCATAGATGAGGGGAAGATCCAGGTTCTGCAGCGTTTAAATTATGATGATAACCGCATTGAGGAACTGCTCCGGATGGCTTTTGCCATTCCCCGCAATACCCAAGCCGTGGTAGGAGTGGGCGGCGGCAAGGTGCTTGATGTCGCCAAATATATTGCCTATTTAAACGAACTTCCGTTCATCAGCGTGCCCACAGCCACCTCCAACGACGGTTTCGCCAGTTCCGGCTGCTCACTTTTGGTTGAGGGGCACCGCCGTTCGGTACCGGCCCGGATCCCTTACGGAATCGTAGTCGACCTTGATGTGATCGGCAGCGCCCCTTCCAAGTTGATCTACTCGGGCATCGGCGACCTGGTTTCCAAGATCACCGCCATCGAGGATTGGGAGTTTGAGGCGGCCAATGGTAAGGCCGTACTGGACGATTTTGCGGTGATGGTCGCCAAAAAGTCGGTGAACAGTGTAGTACGGATGGATATCCAAACGAATATCAGGGATATCTTTTTCCTGAAGGAATTGGTCGATTCACTCACCATGAGCGGGATCGCCATGGAGATCGCCGGGAACAGCGCTCCGGCCAGCGGCAGCGAGCACTTGATTTCCCATGCTTTGGACAGCTTCATGGTCAAACCGGAACTCCACGGGATTCAAGTGGGTGTTGCCACCTATCTTATGTCGATAGTGCAGAATCACCGTTCGCAACGGGTACGGAAATTTCTGACCGAGACCGGCTTTTTTGACCACGTCCGGACCCTGCAA
>DASVMB010000013.1:0-17913 GCA_036384575.1 Bacillota bacterium | reverse complement strand
CGGTCATCGGCGTACCGGTCCGTTATGCTCATAGTCATCAAGGGATCATCAGCTTAAAGGATCTAAGCGCCACTGTGGCTTTGGTCAAGGCCTTACTGTACCGGTTGGACGGGGCTACGGTGACTCGACTAAAACAACAACCCTGGGGATAAAAGAAAAGAGAAAATAGAAAAGGGAAAAGTGAAAAAACGATTTTCTTTTTTTTACCCTTTACTCTTTACATTTTTATATTAGGTTATCCGGTGCGCCGTTCATCCGCTGAAGTTTAGGTTGAACGGCGTTTGTTTTTGGGTAAACCTGTAGACTCTCACCGCAGGATCGTTTATAATGAGAACCATAATTGGAAATTACCAAGTCGATCTGTGGTATCATTCGGTGATTCGAGTGGATGACGAGGAGGAGAAGGATATGCCGCTTAGGCACCTGTTAAACTTTAAGGACTGGTCCGCCGCTGAAATCAAGGGGCTTTTGGATCTTGCCTCCCAAATCAAGGGAGATCAAGAAAAATATTGGGAAGCTTTGGATCACCGGACTTTGGGAATGATTTTCCAGAAAACTTCGACCCGGACCCGGGTGTCGTTTGAGGTGGCCATGACCCAGTTGGGAGGCCACGCCATCTATCTCGACTGGCGCAGCACCAACCTGGTCCTGGCAGAGTTGCGGGATGAGATCCGTTACCTCTCCCGGAATGTGGATGTCTTAATGGCCCGGGTGCTAACCTTCGATCAAGTCCGGGAGATGGCCGACTTTTCAGCAGTGCCGGTGATCAACGGTTGTGATAATAAATACCATCCCACTCAGGCCTTGGCCGATTTCCTGACCATTCGCGAACATCTGGGCAGGCTTGAAGGACTAAACCTGGTTTATGTGGGAATCCATAATAACGTAGCCAACTCCCTGGTGGAGGGCGGCACCAAACTGGGAATGAAAATTACGGTTGTAACACCTGAGTTTAATGAAGCAAGCCGGGATGATGAGTTATTGACAGCTGCATCCCAAACAGGTCTCTTTGAGCAGACCTTGGATCTAAAGGCTGCAGTAGCCAAGGCGGATGTGGTCTATACCGATACCTGGGTCGATATGGAGTTTTTCCTCGATCCAAAGTTTGAAGCGGAGAAACAGCGCCGGATTGCCAAGATGATTCCTTACCAGTTGAACGAGGCCATACTCCGCGACTCAAAGGCGCTGATCATGCATGATATGCCGATTCATACCGGCTACGAGATCGACCGCTGGGCAATCGAACACCCTCGTTCAATCATCTTCGATCAAGCCGAAAACCGCTTGCACGCCGAGAAAGCTGTTCTCCTGAACTTGTTAGGCAAGGCATAGTAGAGCGAGGTGTCCGGTATGGAGTGCCAAAATATTGATCAAAATAAAAAGGACTGTACCTGTAAGAAGCAGAGCTGTTCCCGACACGGGATCTGTTGCGAGTGCCTCCGTTATCATCGGACCCACGGCGGTAGGCCGGCCTGTCTCAAGTAGGTTCGTGTGACGGATCTGCCGGAAGGGTTAACAGGGGATAGCCAATTGTAGCGGAGCGTGGAGGGAGCTGTAGGTGCGGGAGATTGAAGCAGGAGAGATCGTGACACTCGTAGCGCAATTGTGCCGCGAGGCCAATACCCGGCTTGGCCAGGATCTAATGGATGCTTTGGCAGCCGCCAACCGGAATGAACCCTCGCCGGTTGGCCGGGAATGTCTTGAACGGATTCGGGAGAATGCTTCCCTCGCCGAAACCGAGCAGGTTCCTATCTGTCAGGATACTGGAATGGCTGTGGTTTTCGTCGATTACGGCCAGGAGGTTACGATCCGGGGCGGGGAATTGAATACCGCGGTTCACGAGGGAGTACGCAGCGGTTATCGGGAAGGGTTTCTCCGTAAATCGGTAGTCCGGGATCCTTTGATACGGGTGAATACCGGCGATAACTGTCCGGCGGTGATCCATACCCGGATCGTTCCGGGTTCCCGAATCCGGATTACCGTGGCGCCAAAGGGTTTTGGCAGCGAAAACATGAGCCGTCTCGCCATGCTTACACCGGCTCAAGGCCGGGAAGGTGTCCAACAGTTCATCGTGGAAACTGTCGGTTTGGCCGGGGCCAATCCTTGTCCCCCGGTTGTGGTCGGGGTAGGGCTGGGAGGAAGCATGGAGATGGCGGCGGTTTTGGCCAAACGGGCCCTGCTTCGGAGGATCGGCTCGGAGAATTTCGATCCTGATTTAGCGAAATTCGAAGCGGAACTCCTGACATCCATCAATAACCTGGGTATCGGACCGCAGGGTTTAGGCGGACGTTATACAGCACTGGCGGTTCATTTGAATACATATCCGACCCATATCGCCGGTTTGCCGGTGGCGGTGAATATATCATGCCATGTTACCCGGCACAAGACCGGGATCCTGGGGTAAAAAAACATTTGCGGGGGCATGATTCGCTTTTGGGTCTATATTTGGTGATTTTTGTGGTTAAAAGGTTCTATCTGTATGCTTATTCTATTCACAACGAAACACACAAAAGACACGAAAATAAGTATGTCTTTATTTGCGGCCATTGAAGAATTTAACCACAAGCAACAAAGGATTCCTTAGTTCAACCATTAGAGGAGATTTATGTGACTGCGAAACGGATTAACCTGCCCTTATCCCAACAGGATATCATGGATCTCCAGGCTGGAGAGGCTGTATTACTGAGCGGAGCTTTATTTTCAGCCAGGGATGCGGCACATAAAAGGTTGATCGCTGCGTTAGGTGCCGGGGAACCGTTACCTGTGAACCTGTCCGGTGAGACCATTTATTATGTCGGTCCCTGCCCGACTCCTCCGGGAAAAATCATCGGTTCCGCCGGACCGACTACCAGCGGCCGTATGGATCCCTATACTCCCTGTCTACTCGAACTCGGGCTCAAGGGAATGATCGGTAAAGGACAACGGCGGTCGGAAGTCATTGCGGCGATGGTGCAACATCGGGCGGTATACTTCGCGGCGTTGGGTGGAGCCGGGGCATTAATTGCCCGCTCGATCCGGAAGGCCGAGATTGCAGCTTACCCCGATCTGGGACCGGAGGCCATTTTTCGTCTGGAAGTGCGGAATTTTCCCGTGATTGTGGCGATCGACGCATATGGAACCGATCTCTATCAAAAGGGACGGGTAGAATATGAACTGAGGCAATGAAATCGCGCGCCTATGCGCGCACGGAAGTCACCAAAATCGGAGGCCAAACGGATGGAACGCATTGACGGACGGAAAACGGACCAGCTACGCCCGGTGAAGATTCACCGCGATTATATCATGCATGCCGAGGGCTCGGTCCTGATCGAGGTTGGAAATACCAAGGTGATCTGCACGGCAACCATTGAGGATAAAGTCCCAATCTGGTTGCGGGGACAAGGCGTCGGCTGGATCAGCGCCGAATACGCCATGATTCCCCGGGCCACGCCGCAGCGGAATATCCGGGAGGTCTCCAAGGGAAAATTAACTGGCCGGACCCATGAGATTCAGCGTTTGGTGGGCCGGTCCCTCCGAGGAGTTGTCAACCTGGCGCAATTAGGGGAAAAGACCATTTGGGTTGATTGTGATGTCATCCAGGCGGATGGAGGTACCCGTACCGCATCGATTACCGGGAGTTTTGTGGCGCTGGCTGATGCGCTGGCCAAGGTCGTTCCGGAGAATAACCCGCTGCCGTTGTACGATTTTTTGGCCGCTACCAGCGTGGGCATATTTGACAGAACTCAACTATTGGATCTTTGCTATGCCGAGGATTCAAAGGTTTCAGTGGATATGAACCTGGTGATGACGGGCTCTGGACGAATTGTGGAGATTCAAGGCACCGCCGAAGGGGAACCGTTTTCCTGGGATGAATGTCAGGGTTTGATGGGTTTGGCCAGGCAGGGGATTATGGACTTAATCCGGCTTCAGAAAGAAGTCTTGGGGCCGGTGGCGGGTAGAATCGGGGGAATCGGCGGTGCGAAAACTCGTCCTGGCCACGAGGAATAAGGGGAAGGTCCGCGAACTCCGGGAGCTTTTGGCGGGATTAGCGGTGACGGTAGAAGATCTGGACAGCTACCCCGGTGCGCCTGAGGTGGCTGAGACCGGAACCACATTTACCGAGAATGCAATCTTAAAATCCAAAGGTATCGCTGCTTTTAGCGGTGAGCTGACACTGGCGGATGATTCCGGTCTGGAGGTCGATTGGCTCCGGGGCGAACCCGGGGTTTATTCGGCCCGGTACGGCGAAGCTGGCTGGACGGATCGTCAGCGGTACGAGTATCTGCTCACGAAATTGGAAGGTGTTCCCGAACCGCAACGGACTGGCCGTTTCCGTTCGGTAGCGGCTTTAGTCGATCCGGCAAGGGGGATCGTCGAAGTCACCGAGGGGGAAGTGGCAGGGGTTATTGCTTTCGGGCCGAGAGGAGATAACGGTTTCGGTTACGATCCCGTTTTTTATCTCCCCGATTTCGGTTGTACCATGGCAGAGCTTTCCGAGGAGACCAAGAACCGGATCAGTCATCGCGGCCGGGCCCTCCGGAATATGCTGCCCCGAATCAGCACTTGCGCGTTACCTGCCGATGCGTCACAAACGCGAGGAATTTCCGGATCATGATCAAAGATACGGTGATTCGCGTCGGAGTGGTCGGCGATATTCACGGCAATTACGAAGGCCTTGAGCGGGTAGTGGAGCGTTTGGGCCGGATCGAGATGCTCCTTTTCACGGGGGACGGATATCGGGAGATTGATAAGCTTACGGAAACGTTACGCACCCCGGTGGTTGGGGTAGCCGGCAATTGCGACCTGGTGACCGAATATCCGGCGGAACAAACCCTGTTTCTCGGGGATACCAAAATACTGCTGACTCACGGTCACATCTATGGTGTAAAAAACGGATTGACCCGGTTGGGTCTGGCGGCACGGGCTGCCGGAGCTCAACTGGTGGTATTCGGCCATACCCATCAGCCGCTGGTCGACAACTGGCAGGAGATTAATCTCTTGAATCCCGGTTCCCTATCGGGTGAGCGTTCCTACAGGGGGCCTTCCTACGGGGTGATCGAGGTCTCTCCGGCCGGGATCAAGCTTAGTTTGGAAAGGCTGTAGTTACTTAGGCAACAGGCAATAGGCAACAGGAAATAGGGTGTGGGCCTACTACCCTATCTCTTAAAGGAAATTTGCCAACCTTTACGGGTTTAATGCTTGCAATACCGAGAGTGATGGTGGGAGAGATAGACACGAGTGTTATCTGCCTGTTTTTGGAGTTTGACCATAATAAATCACTTCCAACACTTTTGCCTATTGCCTCAATCGACTTTCGACTTGACTTGGAGACTCTTGACAGCGGTCGGTTAATACAGTATACTAATAAGGCATTTTGATATATATCGGGGCGTAGCGCAGTTTGGTAGCGCACCTGCCTTGGGCGCAGGGGGCCGTGAGTTCAAATCTCGCCGCCCCGACCATTTTGAAATACAGGACCGACGGATTATTCAATCCGCCGGTTTTCTTTTTTGTGTATTCCTTTGTAATATTCCACAACACCGGGCCATATTCTTATATTGGATCCTCGAGGCCGATACCGCTTCATGGACAAGCCTCGGTTCCCAAATGTTATTATCATGAGGTGTAAACCTTGGCCCGATTGAGACTAATGACTATCATCGGCACCCGGCCCGAGATCATCCGACTCTCGGAGGTGATCAAAAAGTGTGACCTTTATTTCGATCACCTGCTGGTGCATACCGGTCAAAACTGGGATTATACCTTAAACGAGATCTTCTTTCAAGAGCTCGCCATCAGAAAGCCCGATTATTTCCTGGAGGCGGCAGGTAGGAATTTAGGAGAAACCATTGGGAATGTGATTACCCGCTCATACAACCTATTGCAGGAACAGGCGCCGGACGCTTTGCTGGTTTTGGGTGATACGAACAGCGCCCTGTGCGCTATCGCCGCGAAACGCTTAAAAATCCCGATTTTCCACATGGAAGCCGGAAACCGTTGCTTCGACCCGAATGTGCCGGAGGAGATCAACCGGACGTTAGTGGATCATTTGAGCGATATCAATCTTCCCTATACCGAGCATGGCCGGAGGTACTTGTTGAGCGAGGGGATCCGGAAAGAACACATTTACGTGACCGGATCGCCGCTTCCCGAGGTTTTTGCCAGGCACCGGGCGGAGATTGACGCGAGCACGGCGTTGGCGCGATTGAACCTGGAGAAACGGAAGTATATTTTGGTCAGCGCCCATCGTGAGGAGAACCTGGAGATAGAACGAAACTTTTTCCATCTGGTGGATACCCTAAATCAGATCGCCGAATACTATGGGATGCCCTTGGTCTATTCGACCCATCCCCGCAGCTATATGCGGATCTCCGAGCGGAAGATTAAGTTTAACCCGTTAATAAGTAATTTGAAACCATTCGGGTTTTTCGATTATAATAAACTCCAGCAAAATGCGTTTTGCGTCATCTCCGACAGCGGCACCCTGAGTGAGGAATCGGCTTTGCTCCGTTTTCCGGCGGCATTGATCCGGACCAGCACCGAACGGCCTGAGGTATTGGAGAAAGGATCGCTGGTCATCGGCGGGCTCATCGCGGATGAGGTGATTCCGGCCATCGATATGGCCACGGCGCTCTTTGACCGCGAACCGGCACCGCCTTTGCCTGCGGATTACAACGATACCAACGTCTCCACCAAGGTGGTCCAGATCATCCAGAGTTACACCCGGATCATCGACCGGGTGGTCTGGGATAAGCCGTGAGTTAAAAATCTGGTAATGAGTCGCGATTGTAGTGGTCGGGTAAGTGTGTTATAATATTAGGTACGCGCCCGATAGATAAAATCTATGCTAAAGAAATAAACCTGCGCCAGTAGCTCAGCTGGATAGAGTGGCAGACTTCGAATCTGTAGGTCGGGGGTTCGAGCCCCTCCTGGCGCACCAAAAGATAAAGATTAGGTTGTCCGAACAACGGACAATCTTTTTTTATAGACCTGATATGCTTTAGGATAAAGTGGCAGACGCGTGTGCTGATGCACACGATGAATCTGTAGGTCGGGGGTTCGTAAGACTCCAATAGAGTCTTCACCATCCGGGCGCACCATTGATGAGGATTTGACCGTTCAGAGATGGATGGTGCTTTTTTGTTTGGTAAATAGCAGGAAGTACTCCCGTATTAATGAAATATTTAATAGAAGATGACTTGATATGAAGTTCAAGGAGAGTTATGAAAGAGTCTTCGGTGGAGTCCTCCACCTTGCCTCCCCCCAGAGGGGGGAACGAAGGCCAAGTCGGGAGTCAAGTTCGAGGGCTGAATCGGTGCTGAGTTTGTAGCTGATCGTACTATATGCTTGGACAAACAGAATGAATAGTTTGTTTCTCCTCATGAAAACTAACAGAACGAGCATTTCGTTTCTACCTCCGGAAGAACTCTCAGAATGGGCATTTTGTTTCTCCCTCGGGGAGAAAGACAGAATGAGGGAGGGCTCCCTTCGAAGCCGACTTGGTATAAATCAATCTGCTTTTGGTACCCTAGCTTTTGGGTGATTCCATGAACGAGGATGTCATTATTTCCGCACGTAAAGGATCCAAGCGCTTTGATTTTGGGGACATTTGTGGATTTTAAAACACATACGTTTCACGATAATTTGGCGGAGGTCCGGCCTTGAAGGAATATCAATTTGAATCCATCATTAAAGCCTCGGAAATCGGCAGTGGCGGAGCTTATGTCGAATTTCCCTATGATGTCCAAAAAGAGTTCGGGGTCAAGGGACGGGTTAAAGTGGTTTGCTTTTTTGAAGGCATCGAGTACCGGGGTTCCTTGGTCAAAATGGGCACGGACTGTCATATCGTCGGCATTTCGAAAGAAATCCGAAGCAAGATTGGAAAAAACATCGGAGATAAGGTAAAAGTACGTCTTTATCAGGATGAAAGCAAAAGAACGATCGAAACCCACCCGTTGTTACTTCAGGAATTCAGCCGGGATAAAGCTTTGCAGGCAAACTATGAGAAGCTTTCCTATACACGAAAAAAGGAGATCAATAATCAATTAACCGGCGCGAAAAAGGAAGAAACGTTAAAAGGCAGGCTGGAAAGGATTCTTTCGGAACTAAAGGAAAAACGGTGATTTGTATGCTAGTATCGAAACATTAATCCACGAAAAATTCTTCTGATTAAATTGCAAAAGCTGTTAACCATTTGGCAAATGTTAAGCAACTTCTTATCGATCTCCCCCTTGATCAATTCGAACCGGCTAAATTCAAATACACAATGTTTTTCGCAGTTTCGCCAGTTTTTACAACCGGCACATTTTATAAGGCGGTCAAACATTTTATCACCTTCGTTAAGTTAGTGACGGTTTATTGGGTTTGCACCATATATTTAATTAAATGCGCTGGACCACCATTTTTTTCTTAAAAAAGGCAAACAAAAAAACAACCTAATTTAGGTAACCTGGCAATCATGGCTTTCGCTTTAGACCCATGGCTTTGCGTCTCTAGCTTTCGCTAGATTTGCTATTATCTGTTTATGTTGCTTTAAAAAATATATTAACATATGAATAATGTTAATGCAATGACCATGCGAGGTTTTAAGGTTCCTCCCGGAAACACACTCGCCCCTTGAGCTCTATATTGCTTGATGTAACTTTTGATCCTCCATTCTCACGATAACAATCATGGTATGGAGTGCATGTCCCTTTTATATTATTCTAAAGGTAAAATTCAAAATATAGCGTATATAGAATAGGTCTGCTATTCCTCAGTTTATTCACTTGAGGAACCGGATTTATCGGTATAAAAACGAATCAGACATAGGGAAGGAAGAGATCCATGGAACCATTGATTCAAGAACATGAAGTGGTATTGTTTCAAGGCGACAGCATCACCGATTGGGGCCGGAATTATCAGGATGGAAACGATTTGGGCAAGGGCTATGCCTTACAGACAGCAGCTTGGTTTTCCGCGTTGTATCCCGAGAGGCGGGTGCGTTTCATCAACCGCGGCATCAGCGGCAACCGGGCCGTCGATCTGCGGGGCAGGTGGGACCAGGACTGTATCGCGCTGAAACCGACCACTGTATCGATTATGATCGGGATTAATGATTGCTGGCGGCGGTATGATAATAACGATCCCACTTCTCCCGGCCAATTCGAGGAGAACTACCGGGAGATTCTCTCCCGGATCCGAAAAGAACTGGGCGCGAAGTTGATCATTTGCGAGCCGTTTGTATTGCCGTTCCCGGAAGAACGCAAACAGTGGCGGGAGGATCTGGACCCCAAGATCCAGGTGGTTCGGAAGCTGGCCACGGAGTTTCATGCCGTTTACGTGCCTTTGGACGGACTGTTTGCCCAGGCCGCGATGAGAACGGACCCGGCCTTTTGGACTTTGGACGGAGTGCATCCTACAGAAGCCGGTGCCGCTCTAATCGCCAGGGCATGGCTCCAGGCGGTGCAAGCCCTTTAAAGGGAAAGCAAGTTGGAGTTGTTCTTTCATAATAAAAAATCAGAAGACCGTTCAGAAACAGACGGTCTTTTGATTTGTCATTTCTTTGGTCAAAAATTTCGTTTCAAGGGGTTGCAATTTTTTCTTGGATAACTTATTATATTGTTATAACCAATTGAAAAGAAGTGAATGCTTTGCTGGATGAAAAGGCCCCGGTCACTCTGTATCATCAGTTAAAGGAGATTCTGGTCGGGAAGATTAAGAGTAACGAATGGGGTATTGACACAAAGATTCCCACTGAGAGGGAGTTATGCGATTTATATAAAGTTAGCCGGATAACTGTCCGTCAAGCATTGGAAGAGCTTGAAGATGAAGGCTTTTTATACCGGAAACAAGGGAAAGGCACCTTTGTGACCGCACCCAAAATTGAACAACGTTTATCGAACTTCTATAGTTTCAGTGAAGAGATCCGCAATATGGGTTTCACTCCGAGCACGGAAATGATTGATTTCAAAATTTTAACCCTGGATGAGGTTGTCGCTAAACATTTCAACGAAAACGCGATGACCGTATACAGCATCAAACGTCTCCGGCTTGCCAACCATGAACCCTTTGCCCTGGAGACATCCTATATTCCCTGTGACCTTTGCCCCGGGATGACTGCCGCCGAGATCGGCACAAACGGTTTATACAACACCATGAAAAGAAAGTATAATTTGGTTCCGGACCAGGCCATTGAAACCTTTGAAGCGGTAATCATCAATCCCAATAACGCCGCACATTTGCGGGTGGGCAAGAATTCACCCGGTATTTTACTGGAGCGAACCACTTACGCCGGGGAACGAATCGTCGAGTTTTGTCATGGCATCATTCGCGGCGATCGCTATAAGTATCAGGTTGTTTTAAAATAGGAAACAGGAGTTATTCTATCATGAGCATTGCAGCAATCGCATCGTAAGGGGGCATTTATTGTAGAATAAATGGTCATAACAATATAATAAGATAACAATATAAAGACTAACATTAAAAAGGAGTCAACACTGTGGACCATACTTATACCGAGATAAAATCTCAATATTCAGCGTTACGGAAGACTTTTAATTATATTCTTTCCCAAAAGGAGAACCTGCTGCGTTTTTATAAGGATCAGGCTCCGCGAAGCTTAACCTACATCGGATGCGGGTCTAGTTTCTATCTTTGCCAATCGGCGGAGTTCTCCGCCAGATTAAGACTGAGCCTGCCGGCAACGGCCATGGCGGCTGGAGATTTGATGCTCAATTATGAACACTATTTAAAAGTTCTTGAGTGGACGCTAGTCATCACTCCGACGCGTTCCGGAAGCACCAGCGAAGTGCTAATGGCCATCCAAAATGTCCGGGCCGTTCAAAACGTGCCGGTCTTGGCCATAACCTGTGTTGCCGGCTCCGCCCTGTCCAAATTGGCCGATTTTACTCTGGAACTTCCCTGGGCTTTTGATGAGAGCGTCTGCCAGACCCGGACCGTAACCAATCTTTATACGGCCAATCTGTTAATCATTGCGATCTTAAGCGGTGATGAGCGACTCATCGCCTCGATTGATGCGGCGATTGATGGCGGCACGGCCTATATGGAAAGATACGAATCGGATCTGGCTCAAATTGCCAAAGAGAATTGGCGTGAGGCCGTGGTTTTAGCGGACGGGGAGATTCAAGGCATTGCGCGGGAAGGAGCTTTGGCCTTCACCGAAATTGCGAGGGTACCGGGGCAGTATTATCATTTGCTGGATGTACGGCATGGCCCGATGGTTTTGATTCGTGACAAAACCCTGGTTGTAATGGCTTTGAACCCCGGAGACCTCAGGTTCCAAAAAGATTTAATCAATGATCTGTTGCAAAAAGGGGCCACGGTAATCGTTTATAGCGATACACCGATGCCGCTTATTCCAGGGGTAAGCCTTCAGGTTGCGTTGGGGGCTAACTTGGATTTTGCTGCTCGCGGCATACCGTTCATTCTTCTCTTACAAATGCTGTCATATTCCAAGGCGATTCAGAATGGAGTCGATCCCGATCAGCCCGAGGGTTTGGATGCCTGGATTAAGTTATAAGCATTGACGAATCCTTTTTTACTCGATGCGCAGGGATGGTTTTTAGGAGGGATTTTTATGGCTAAAAAGATCACGTTTATCGGAGCCGGAAGTTTTGGGTTCACCCGGGAATTAGTCAGGGATATCTTGACTTTTCCGGCTTTGGCCGATAGCACCATTGCCTTAATGGATATTAACGATGAACGATTGGCTTTTGCCAAGGCCGCAGTGGAAAAGATTATTGCCGCCGGGAACTATCCTGCCAAAGTAGTGGCGACCAAAGACAGAGCGGAAGCTTTAAAAGGCGCCGACGGGGTATTATGTACCATTTTGGCCGGCGGAGTGAATGTGTGGCGGCATGATATCGAGATTCCCAAAAAGTACGGAGTCGACATCTGTGTCGGTGATACCCGGGGTCCGGCCGGAGTATTTAGGGCGCTGCGCACCATTCCGGTAATGCTTGATATTGTAAAGGATATTGAGAGATATTGCCCGGATGCCGTTTTCTTGAACTATACCAATCCGATGGCCATGTTATGCCGGGCGATGCAAGGACAAAGCAAAATCAAGGTGACCGGCTTATGTCATAGCGTCCAGGGAACAGCCGAGATGCTGGCGGAGTGGATCTACGCTCCGATGAATGAGATTACCTATCTATGCGCCGGTATCAATCATATGGCCTGGTATTTAGATTATCGATGGCGAGGGCAGGACGCCTATCCATTAATCAAGAAAGCCTTGGAAAAACCGGAAATTTATCATCAGGAAATGGTGCGTAATGAGATGTTCCGGCACTTTGGTTATTATTCCACCGA
Organism: Bacillota bacterium; assembly: GCA_036384575.1. GTDB lineage: Bacteria > Bacillota > UBA4882 > UBA8346 > UBA8346 > DASVMB01. Next base: position 5,619 of record DASVMB010000013.1, on the reverse strand, counting down.
GTCCAGCGGGCATAATTCGGAATATAACCCCTGGTTCCGCAAGCGACCGGATTTAATCGAGAAGTTCTGTACTCATGGTACCGGTTGGAACCCCGGGCACTACGCTTATATCTTGCAAGAATACCTTGATGCGGATACCACCTGGAAGAATAAGACTCAAGAATGGCTGGACAGTAAGGAACCGCTTGATCTGCAAAGAGGGGAAGAATATGCGGCTTATATCTTAAATGCGACCATCGGGGATGGGGAGCTCTACAAATTCAATGGAAATGTGCGGAATTTCGGCTTAATCGATAATCTTCCCGAGGGTTGTTGCGTTGAGGTACCGGTTTTGGCGTCGCGGCGGGGGTTTGAACCGATGCATGTCGGGCCGTTACCGGATAATGTGGCAATCATCACCAATACAGCGGCCCGCTGTGAAGAATTGGCTGTACAAGGCAGTATTTCCGGCGAACGGGATCTGATTTACCAATCGATTTATTTTGATCCGCTTACCGCGGCGGTACTTAGCCTGGATGAGATTAAAAAAATGGTTGATGAGATGTTTGCAGTCAATCAGGAGTGGCTGCCGCAGTTTTATAAACATTAAAAATGAACGGTGATGCCATTAAAACAAGTCTCATTCAAGGAGATAACGGATGGGAAAAGACGCCAAGGCAAATTTTTCAAAACAAATATTCTATAAATTGAGGCATAAAGAATCGCTCAAATTTTATTTGTTTGCCTCTCCCTGGCTCATCGGCGTATTGGTGTTTTTTATCGGACCGGCATTGATATCTTTGTACCTTAGCTTGACCAAATATGATATTATATCAAGCCCGGAATTTATCGGGTTAAAGAATTATCGCTTTTTGTTCACCATGGATGATTTATTTTACAAGTCCCTGGCGAACACATTATACATGGTATTTATCGCCTTACCCATAGGGATAATTGCCCAAATTAGCTTAAGTCTATTTATGAACTTGCGTTTAAAAGGAATTGCGTTTTTCCGGACCATTTATTATTTACCGGTTCTGGTCCCGGCAGTTTCAAGTGCGATTTTATGGCGTATCATGCTGGATGATAGATTCGGCTTAATTAATGTTTTTTTACGGTTTTGTCATATTCCTCCCCAGGAATGGCTGAATAACCCGGTATTGTCCAAACCGTCCTTGATTTTGATGGGTCTATGGACTATCGGCGATGGAATGTTGATTTATCTCGCCAATCTTAAGGATATTCCCGGCAGTTTATATGAGTCGGCCGCGATTGACGGCGCCAATGCCTGGCATAAGTTTTGGGCAATTACCCTGCCGATGATTACCCCGACAATCTTCTTTAATTTAATCATGGGAGTTATCAATACTTTCCAGACCTTTACTTCCGCCTACGTAATGACTGCGGGCGGTCCCGAATACTCTACGTATTTCTACATGTACTACCTTTATCAGACCGCTTTCAAGTTCGGGAGAATGGGTATGGCGTCGGCCATGGCGTGGATATTATTCCTGGTGATTTTGGTTTTAACAGTCATTATTCTACGTTCTTCAAAACATTGGGTGTTTTATGAAGGGGAGAGGAAGTGAGCCATGAATACGGTTGCCAAAAACAGGCCGGGATTTATCTCAAAAACTACACTCATCAAAGTCATTCAATGCTTATTCTTGATAGCCGGCGGCATCTTGTTTATGGCACCTTTGATATGGCTTGTCTCGAATTCGTTTAAAGAGAACGCCCAGATTTGGACATATCCGCCGGTATGGATCCCAAAACCGGTTGTTTTCAAACATTATCTCAGATTGCTCGATCATCATTATCTGCCGATGGATACTTTCATCATCAATTCCTTTAAGGTAACCATCGGGGTATTAATCGGGAATATCTTTTCCACTGTTTTAGTCAGTTACGCCTTTGCCAGATTGAAATGCAAATTGAAAAATTTCTATTTTATCGTTTTACTGGGCACAATGATGATTCCCGGTCAGGTCATTCTGATACCCGTCTTCATACTTTACAAATATCTGCATTGGCTGAACACTTTTTACGCCCTGATTGTTCCGGCCTTTTTTGGGAATGCTTTCTTCATTTTTTTGATGCGGCAGTTTATGATGACAATTCCTTACGAATTGGATGAATCGGCGTTGATCGACGGCGCCTCCAATTTGCAGATATTAACCCGGATTATTTTGCCGCTGTGCAAACCGATTTTGATTACTGTCGGCATTTTCTCATTTATCTGGACATGGACCGACTTTTACGGGCCGCTGATCTTCCTGACCAAGATGGATAAAATGACATTGGCGGTAGGAATTACATTATTGCAAGGCCAACGGGTGGCAGAGGTCGGTTTTATGTCCGCGGCTACCGTAATTAGTGTGCTGCCCCTGATCATTCTCTTTTTCTCAGCCCAGAAATACTTCGTTGAGGGGATTACATTAACCGGAATCAAAGGTTGATTCAAGCTCGGCGGGAGGGTAAAACCTTCAAAAATAAGAAAAGGGGGAGAGATATGAAAAAGACTTATTTCTGGTTAATGGCACTGGTCATGCTGGTAACGATGGGCGGATTTATCGGCGCCGCGGGTAAGGAGGTGACTTTACGATACGCGCGATGGGGCATACCCGATGAACTGTCAGGCACCAAAGTCATGCTGAATGCCTTTATGAAAGCCAATCCCAACATCAAAGTAACCCTGGAAGCGTCAAGTTGGGATACATATTGGGAAAAGCTGCAAACGCAGGTTGCCAGTGATGAGGTCGCGGATGTGTTTTTATTCGATGGCGGCTGGTATCTTAATCAATTCGCCCCCAAGGGAGTTTTAATGGATTTGGCTCCGCTCATGAAACGGGATGGTATTAAAAAGACCGATTATTACAATGTCTGGGATACGTTTACTTATAAGAACAAGATATACTCGATCCCGCGCGATTATAATGCCATCGTGATGTTTTATAACAAGGATTTATTTGCCAAGGCGGGCATCAAAGATTATCCGAGCGGCAACATGTCCTGGGATCAAGTCATTGAACTCGCGAAGAAGCTTACACTGGACAACAAGGGGAGAAACGCCAATGATCCGGGCTTTGATCCCGACAATATTGACCAATACGGCTTATTTGTTGCAACCGCCGATATTGATCAAGTATTGGAAACATTCACTTTCCAGAGCGGCGGTCAGTTAATCAGCCCCGACGGGCAGAAGTTCTTTATTGACTCTCCGAAAGTAAAAAAAGTGATCCAGTTTTTATACGACCTAACCTGGAAATATCATGTCAAACCCACTCCGGCGGCAGTCGCCAAATTTCAGGATGTCTACTTTCAGACCGGGAAATTTGCCATGGTTTATCAAGGATCCTGGCAGGTTTCCCAATTAAACGGGGTAACTTTTGATTGGGATGTGGCTGTGGCACCGACTTTCGGCAAAAAGATATACTGCGTCCAGAGCGTCGGGAACTCGATGTATGCCAAAACAAAGCATCCCAAAGAAGCCTGGAAGTTGATCCGGTTTTTATGCGGCAAAGAGGGGCAGACCATTATGGCCAAGGAAGGAGACGCCATTCCGGTACTTAAGGAGGTTGCCATGTCTCCGGCCTTCCTGAACCCGTCGCAAAAGCCATTGAATAAGAAGGCTTATTTCGAATCGGCCGTAGGTATCGTTCCTTATATTTCATTCCCGAAAAAGGGCGAGATCTTTGAGCGAATCAATCAGGACCTTGAGTCCGCCTACAATAACAAGAAGACCGTTGAAGCCGCAATCAAAGCATGCAAGCAAGATGTGGAACGGATTATCAACCTGGATTAGTATTAGGCACGGATTTTGGATGGAATACGGAGGAACGGAATATCTGTTTGCTCCCCTACCCATGGTAAAAAAATTTAACTGGAGGATTCAAATGAAAAGAATAGTGATCGTATTGAGTGCTTTTGTGGCATTGATGTTCATGCTGACCTTTACGGGCTACGGCAGCAGTAAAAATGTGGTGCTTAACTTCTATTATTGGGATGAAAACCAAAAACCGGCGATGGACCAAATCATTAAGGATTTTGAAAAGAGAAATCCCGGTATTGCCATCAAAAGCACGGTAATACCCTGGGATCAATACTGGATGAAAATTCAGACCTCTCTCCCTACTTCGTCCGGCCCCGACATTTTATGGCTAAACGGCATTAACGCTCCAAAGTATATGTCGGTCGGATTGATCCTCAATCTCCAGAAATATATCGATAAAGAAAAAACCGATTTGAGCAATTTCCCGGACAGCTTGAAGAAGATTTACAGCTTGAATGGAAAGTTATACGCGATTCCCAAAGATTATGATACGATTGCGCTTTTATACAATAAACAATGTTTCGATGAGGCGAAGGTCCCTTATCCGACCGATGATTGGACTTGGGACGATCTTCTAGCTGCAGCCCAAAAGTTGACTTTGAAAAATGAGGATGGTTCGGTTAAACAATGGGGCTATTATTGTCTGCCCAGCATTCAGGGGGGCGTGGCCGATGCCATCTATCAAAATGCCGGCCAGATATATAATAAGGACCTGACCAAAGCGGTGATTAATTCGCCGGAAAATGTGGAAACCGTTCAATTTTTAGTTGATTTAATGTATAAGTACAAGGTTTCACCCAACGGTGCCCAGCAAAAGGATATCGATTACTTGAAGGCTTTTTCCTCGGGTCAAGTGGCGATGTACAATGACGGTTCCTGGATGATCAATGATTATTCCAAGGTCTTGGGAGATAAGCTTGGAGTCGCCGCTTTGCCATACCGGAAACAACGGGCGACGATCATCCATGGTTTGGGTTTTGCCGCATCCGCCAAGACCAAATATCCCAACCAGGCATGGAAGTTCTTGAAATTCTTGGCAACGAAAGAAGCCGGATTGTATCAGGCGAAAGCAGTCATTCCGGCATATAAGGGAGCGGAAACCCAGTGGATTCAAAATTTCCCTGCGGTGAGTAATGTAAAGGTCTTCATCGATGAAACGAAATACGCCTTTCCGCTGCCGGTATCCAGCAAAAATAGCGCGGCGGTATGGTCGGCACTGGACAACGAGTTGCAGAACATTTGGTTAAAAACGAAGGATGTGGCTACGGGTTTAGCCGATGCTCAAAAAGCGATGAATAACGAAATGAATAAGTAATTCTTCGGTAATAATGAAGTATTCAAGGGAGAAGATTCTTTAGGGCATATGGTTTTGTTTCTTCTCCCTTGACTCAATCACCAATATCACTATCACAATTAGCCGTGTTATTGGAAAAATTCATAGTGATGGGGAGCGTTGGCCAAAGTGAAAAGTCAGGCTGCGGTAAGTGCGGATATTGATTCCTTAATCCATAAAAAGAAAAAAAGGCGGATGAAACCCGAGTGGATTTGGGGTTATCTTTTTATTGCCCCCATATTCATCGGCATCGTCGGGTTCCATATCGGTCCGATTATCTATTCGTTTTTAATGTCATTCACCAGATGGGACAGTCTCACCCAGCCGGTATTTATCGGACTCAAGAATTACCTGGATTTGTTCATTGACCAACAGGTGGGCCATGAATTCATCAACATGATGTACTACACCATCGGAGTTGTTCCGCTTACAATTTTCCTTTCCTTAATACTGGCGAACGCTTTAAATCAAAAGA
>DASVMB010000012.1:0-3290 GCA_036384575.1 Bacillota bacterium | reverse complement strand
TGCCAAGATAATCCCTGATCCTTGCTAAAGTCTCCCTTAAGCTGGTTCCCGTCAGGGGGCCGTCCATCTTTCCGCTCATACTCCTCAAAATTTTGCATCAAAAGTGCTATCCATTCCCTGGTAATCAAAGTATTACCGGTAATATCGGAATTCATTCAATGGCTATGGCGTGAAAGGTGCAAAAAAACCCTTCGTCATGGGATTTTTGGGCTATCCGCCAAACGAAGGGGTCACATTATTTACTCCCACTTTAGAGTAATCCTTTGGGAGATGATCAAACATGATGGTTATTTTTTGGTTCCGGTATACACCAACACCGCGTCTCTCAGAAACTCCGCCATTCCGGGTTGATTTCGATCATAGTAAGCCTTGAATCTCTCATCATCAACATACATTTGGGCAACCCCCGCATGGGCTTCCTTGGTGTAACCATCCCAATAGAAGCTTAACCAACGGCGGTGTAAATCCGCAGCTTTCTGGGCCAGCGGGCCAGCGGGATCGCCGGTTTTCATGGCAGCCTTCAGTGTGTCAAGAATTTCTTGTGCAAGCTTGGTTACTTCTTCATAATCGGCCTGGGACATTCCTTTCACTTTGGCGTTGGACTTATCAACAACCTCATTACCGTATTTGGTCCTAATTTCCGTGCCGTACTTCCTTTCATTTTCATCGATTAGGTTTTGTTTAAAACCTTCGAATTTTTCTTGATCAGACATGGTAATTCTCCCTTCCGTTGTGGCAATGGTCTTGTCGATAGTGGCGATCAACAGATCCAACTGCCTTCTTTTTTCAAGGAGTTGCTCACGGTGTTCTCGCAGTGCGTTATTCCGGTCAAAGGAAGGCGCGGTGATGATCTGCTTGATCTTTTCCAAGCCTACTCCCAGCTCCCGATAGAACAGGATCTGCTGCAACCGGTCGACTTCATCCCGGCCGTAGAGGCGGTACCCCGATGTATTGATCTTCGCTGGCGCCAGCAAGCCAATCTCATCGTAGTATCTCAGAGTCCGGGTACTAACACCCGCCAGCTTACTCAGTTTATGCACTGTGTACTCCATGTTTCGCGCTCCTTGAGATAAATATAAACCCTTACGTAACGTCAATGTCAATAGCAAAAATCATCGTCTATCAGATGCGTGGCTTCCCCGATCTCCGGGATGTGCCGATCGGGGTCGTAGAACCGGAAGACATTCTGACCCCAGGCCTGTTTTTCGAAGGGATGGATGATTTCATAACCGGATTTTACCACGGTTTCATAAGCTTCCTCCCATAAACCTATTTCTTCCCGCCCTTATATCTCCCCGGAGACACCCCCACTTTGCGCTTGAACATCCGCAGGAAATTGGCATAATCATTAAATCCGCACCTTGAACAAGTATCGGTGACGTTATATCCTTCGCTCAGCAATTTCTTGGCCTTGGAGATGCGTTTGTAGATAATGAACTCATGAATATTGGAGCCGATCCCTTTTTTAAAGAGGCGGCTCAAATGGGATTGATTCATAAAGAACCTGTGACCTAAAGAATCTAAAGTCAAGTCTTCATCCAGATGGTTATCGATGTATTCCAGGATCGGGATGAGCGCTTCGGGAAGACCGCCGTGATCAGCGGCGGGTTTAATATTCAAAAAAACTTGGTTGATAAAGACCAAGATTTCTATGAGGTAACTCAGCCTTAGAGTCTCAGAACCGGCGGGCGGATGGGGGGTAAGTGTTTCCAACCGTTTAAAGATCCCCATTAATTCTTCAACTTCGGATGGGCTGAGCTTTATCTTGTTCAATTCTCCCTTGGGACGATTGAGAAAGCAATCCAACAGGTTAAAACCCGGAGCGCTTAAGAGGCGGCCTAACTCCGGTTCAAAATGAATTACGATCCGTTCATATGCTTCTTGAGAGCGAAAAGTCGGTTTATGGATTTCGTGGTTGTTCATGAGCAGCAAATCGCCATATTTTAAAAGGTGAACCCGCTTCTCGATAAAGTAATCGACATCGCCGGCGATGAAGAAGTAGATTTCAAAATAGTTGTGCAGGTGAAATTCGATGGTATCCAATGGAAACGACCGGGTATGGGTGAATTTCAACCAATGATCGGCATCAGCGTAATAGGAGTTGAGCATGGAAGTATCCTCCATCAAAAGCATTGCAAAAAAGGCAATATTTATGGCAAAATATGCAATGATTATGTTTTTATCATACACTAAAATAAAGATGGACGCGACGATATTCGCAAAAAAGGAGTGAAGCAGATGAAATATGGGGTTTTTTCAGTCACCACCCCGGAATACAACCTCAAAGAGACCGTAACGGTCCTTAAGGAGCTCGGTTATGACGGGGTGGAGTGGCGGGTTAGTAACCCTGTCCCGGAAAAGAAACCTACGGATTATACTTACGAGCGCCGCTATTGGTCGTATAATATGAGCACCTTGGATATTAACCGGATTGAGGAGGATGCGCTTGAAGCTAAAAACCTCTGCGACCGGGCGGGGATCGAGATTTATTCCTTGACCACCTATCTAAAACCGGCGGATATTCAAACCGTGGAGCGGGTGCTAAAGTCCGCAGCCGAAATCCAATGCAAAAACATCCGGATATTTCCGCCGAATTACGATGAAACCGAAAATTACCGCCAGTTGTTTGAACGGACCATTGCCGAGCTGAAGAGGGTAGAAGCTCTGGCCGCGCAGTATGGAGTGCGTGTCAATCTGGAAATCCACATGGGAAACATCATCCCCAGTGCCAGCGCGGCGTATCGGTTGGTCTCCAATTTTGATCCGCGGTATATCGGGGTTATCCATGATGCAGGAAATATGGTCTTTGAAGGCTTCGAAAACTACCGGATGGGTCTGGAATTACTCGGTCCGTACTTAGCCTACGTTCATGTCAAGAATGCCGTTTGGATTCCTGATAAAACAGGTATTGACGGGACAGAGTCGGGCGCATGGGCGCGATGGAAGCCGGTGTGGGCGCCGTATCAAAAGGGTTTTGCGAACCTTACCAAGTTGCTTTCGGTGTTGAAGGATAGGGGGTATCGAGGATATATTTCAGTCGAGGACTTCTCCAATGAAGTGGAGACCTACGCCAAACTCCGGGAAAACCTTCAATTTCTGAAGAGTATTGAGGGAGGCAATGTCAATGACTAAATTCATATTAAGCGCGTTTGCCGATGAGATCGATGATAGTTTACAGACCCAGATGGATGTTTTGGATGAGTACGGTATCCGGTATATTGAGATGCGCGGTGTCAACGGCAAGAATGTAAGCGAGTTGACCTTGGATGAAGCGAGGGACATCAAAAAAC
>DASVMB010000011.1:0-7136 GCA_036384575.1 Bacillota bacterium | reverse complement strand
GGGGTAAACCCACACGGCTATGCATACAACCAACCCGGCTGAAGCCGGCTAAACTCGAAGAAAATGCAACATCATAACCAAAAAATTAGGTTAGGCCCAAAAGAGCCCCATTTATGGGGGTTGATTTGTAACAGCCGTGGGCGCGTGTTCTTCGAACGCGATTCACCCCGCGGGTTGGCAAAATATCCGAACAAATTATACACCAATAATTTCGGGAAATTCGTATTTTTATAGTCATTAATGTTACTTATGGGTAATGAATAGCCCTCCTCGAGGAGGGGAATTTTGTCTAATTTTATACGGGGACACCCCGCTCCCCAGCAGCATTGGCATGCTGCACCTGCCTTAGGTATTTTGTCAACTTGAAAAAACAAAGTTAACTCTATACTTGCCCTAAATAAAATTTCCCGATTGCCTCCCGACGCCTGTTATACCAATCATGAATCACCAGTTCCAATTCGTTGACTTTCAGCCCGCCGATATTGAATCGCTTATACTTTTCAAGGGTAGTCAAGAACTTCTCCCTGTTTTGCAGGGCCGACTTATACCGGATGATGGTTGAATGAGCCGAAATACTCTGATACCTTTCCCGCAAATCAAAGCCTTGCTCCATAGCAATACTTCGTAACCGATCCCGTAAATTCCGCAATCCACCGGTATAATACCCTTTGGCTAAAACTGCCGCATTGCTGGTAATGATTCCGTTGAAATCGATACAAAACGGCGGTAAACCGGATATAGCGCTCTTCGCCAGCTCTAAGGATTCATCTATCACAAGCCGATTTCTTTCAAAATTCTGATCCGCGCTTATCAGATCGAGCACCGTCACATGGAGATCCGATTCCGGATAAAAATATTGATCCGGCTCTAGCTTGCGCATTTCATCCATGAACGCCTTAAGACTTCCGGCCACCGTTCCTCCGATATGAATTAACAGCGTCAACCCCAGTCTTTTGTCCTGTTCGAGATGGTTTAAGACCGGATCGATCATTTCCCGCCGGTTACGAATGGCTTCCCTGCCCTCGAAGTCGATTTTTTCGTATAATGCATCTAAACTGGCTGTTATCTTATCCTGCGGAATCATACTTATCTACCTTCTCATATCTGTGCCGCTATATCCGCATCACTAATACTTTAATAAAAAAATCCTCTGATAACTATATAGTTCCCCTTCCCTGTCCCGGATCTAGACCCGAAATGTGAGGGAAGGGACTAGGGGTTAGGTGGGTTAGGTTGATTCCTTCTCCGTTTCTCTTCCTGTGACAGCTCGGCCGGCCAAAGTTCGATGGGGCGCCCCTCCCGGATCACTGCGGCCAGATTATTGAAGACCCGTTTATTTTGGCGGCAGAGTTTACGAATCATATCCTTCGTCTCGGCACGCTTGGTTTGGCCGTCGGCCGGGCATGGCGCGGGAATCGGCTCAAACCCGGTCAACCGGATCGCCTTGCGCAGTTCGGCCTCACGAAAATAGACCAGCGGCCGGATGACTGTCAATCCGGTTCGCTCCAGATCGGTCCGGGGCAAAAAAGTCTTGATCTGCCCCGAATAGATGATGCTCATCAAAAAGGTCTCCACGGCGTCGTCATGATGATGCGCCAGCGCCACCCGGTTAAATCCATGCTCCCGCGCAAATCGGTTCATGGTGCCGCGGCGTAGAAAGGAACAGGTGGCGCAGGGTCCCTCAGGATTATCCTCACTAAAGGCGTATTTGGCGATCTCCGTCTTTACCACATGAAGCGGGACTTCAAGTCCGTCGCAAAATGCCTGCATCCGGGTGAGATCCATCGGGGTTTCAAATCCCAAGTCGATGGTTAAGGCAGCCAGATCAAAAGGGATGATCTGATGCTCTTTAAAGATGGCCAGGGCGTATATGAGAAAAGAACTGTCCTTACCACCGGAAAATCCCACCAAAACCCGATCCCCGGGTTGAATCAGTTCGAATTCCCGGATTGCCCGAAGTAGTTTTCTGGTGTAAGTTCGGGGCAGGCTGAGACGAGAAAGATCCATCGATGCTCCTTCGCCCGACATAATAAATTCCGGCCACGATTTCCGGACCGGAATTTGAAACAGAAAAAAATAAAGCCGGATTGGTTGATCTCCAGATACCGGTATTTTGGTTATATCGCTTACATCGAGCGGCTTCCTACAATTAAGCTGTGGCGGATGGCCTCAAAACCTTCGTTCTCCAAAATCTTGCCTGTCCCCAAGGCCACGCAGGACAAGGGGTCTTCCGCCAAGTGAATCGGAATCCCTGTTTCCTCCGAGAGCAGCTTGGAGAAGCCGTGCAGCAGGGATCCGCCGCCAGTCATTACGATTCCTTTATCCACGATATCCGAGGCCAGCTCGGGTGGGGTTCGCTCAAGCACGGATTTGATACCATCAATGATGGTAGTGATAGGTTCGGATAAAGCTTGGAAAGAATCGGTAGAGGTAAATTTGATCGTTCGCGGTAGGCCGGTAACCAGATCGCGGCCCCGAATCTCCATGGATTTTCCTTCCCCTTCGGGATATGCGGAACCGATCTGAATCTTAATATCCTCAGCGGTCCGTTCCCCGACCATCATATTATACATCTTCTTTATGTAGCGGATGATGGCTTCATCAAACTTATCCCCGCCAACCCGTAACGATTCGCTGACCACGATTCCGCCCAGAGAGATGATGGCCACATCCGTAGTGCCACCGCCGATGTCAACCACCATGTTGCCGCTGGCTTCCGTGATATTAAGGCCGGCGCCAATCGCCGCTGCCATAGGTTCCTCAACCAAATAGGTCCGTTTGGCGCCCGCTTGCATCGCCGCCTCCAGGACCGCTCTCTTTTCGACGCTGGTTACTCCCGAAGGAACGCAAGCCACTACCTGAGGCCTGAACAACCGGGGTTTGGGGCAGACTTTCTCGATAAAGTATTTCAACATCGTTTCTGTTACGTCATAATCGGCGATAACGCCGTCCTTTAAAGGGCGAATCGCCACAATATTACCGGGGGTTCGCCCAATCATCTGCCGGGCTTCCTCACCCACCGCTAGAATCTTATTATTATCCTTCTGCAAGGCGACAACGGAGGGCTCTCGAATCACAACACCACGTCTCTTTACGTAAACCAGAACACTTGATGTCCCGAGATCGATTCCGATGTCCGTTACTAAGTTATTCCAGTTCAAAAGAAGCTGCCCCCCTAATCACCTAATACCATTAAGATGTGTAAATCTTCTACGTCTTTTTGGAATATCCTCCTTTTTTTAAAGTTTTTGCGGGTATTTCCCGGATTTGATACTTACGTTTCGTGGCTTCGCCACCCCGAATATGTCGTTCAGCCTTATTTATCTGAAGTATTCGTTTAACTTCGCGTGATAAACTTCGGTTGATATCCGGCAGCCTTTCCGTAACATCCTTGTGGACTGTACTCTTACTGACGCCGAAAAATTTGGCGGCCTGTCTTACGGTAGCTTTACGGTCGGCTATATAATGGCTGAGATCCAGGACTCGTTTTTGGATGTAGTCTTTCACTCCCCCCACCCTCCCGTGGTTTTTTATTAAATGTATATTGGTGGGTGGAGGGGAATATGTCGTATGTCTTAGAAACGGCCTATCGGAAGATACGTTGTATTTTAAAATGGATCATCCGGATACGCCCTACCCGTATCTTCTTATATCTTCACCAGCCCTTTAATGATATTCCGGGGATCGAGGGGCTGCTGGTCCCGGTAAATGGCGAAATGAAAACCGATCCGCCCCGACTCCCCGGGGAGGCAATTCAAGTTACCGCTGGCTCCCAAGATGACCCCTTTGGTAATCCTTTGACCTTCGCTGACTTGAATCCCGGATAACCCCGCATAATAACTTGTCCAGCCGCTTCCGTGATCCAGTGTGACTGTCATATCGCCATTCGCCGTTTTTTGCACCTTAGTGACCATCCCGGCCGCGGCTGCCAGCACATTCGGGTTCCCGGACGTAATGATATCCACTCCGGGGTGAAACCGCCAGCTTTTTTCGGAGTATACCCAATCGTATCCCTGGATCACCTCACCCAAGGCCGGGCGACTGAAACTCGTGGGGTCAAATACGACGGTGCTGCTTTTGCCTTTCTCCTGAGCCAACTCCCGCTTGAGGCGATTCAATTCCTGTTGTAAATTGCCGATGGACTTCTGATCGGTTTTACGGGCCACACCCGGAAACGACCATGCTTGAATCTTGCGGATACCATGACCGGGACCCCATAAATAGAACCCCAGGGCAAATGCAATGAGATAGATTGGCCAGTATTTCATGGCTAAATACGGCCGGACTTTCTCAGAAAAATTTCGCCAAGATCCTTTTAACACTTGAGAAATTCTGTGACACCGTTTCCGCCATGCCTCGTTATGGTTGGTTCTTTTTACCATACTATCACCCCTTTTACAACTGATGATAGTTTGGCACAATAAAGGAAATTTTATCCGTCAATAACGAATCCGGCGGAATTGTATCCCCCGGTAATAATGGGATAAAATCCGCCCATACTTCCAACCCTGTTTGGCCATGCCGCCGGCTCCGTATTGGCATAAGCCCACGCCGTGGCCGTAACCGACGGTAGTCAGTTGAATCCCGTCACCGCTCCGCTTCCAGTTGAAATAGGTTGAATTAAGGCCGAGTTTGATACGAAAGTCTTCGTTGGTTACCCGGTTCCCCCCCATGGCGATCCAGCTGATCCGCCCATCCGAGAAACGGTCCCCTACCGTGAGCCGCCGGACGGTGGTTTCCGGAAAACCAAAAAGTTGAGCCAATCGGGACCAACTAAAATGATAGCTGGTTTTCAAGCGGGTCGATTCCTGATCAAAACCACAACTCTCATTCTGCAAGTAGGGGATATCGTAATGCCAGATCTCACGGGCCGCAGCAGTACCCACACCGCAGGTTGAATGAAAGACCGCATCGATCAGCCGGTTGTTATAGACCATGACAACTCCCCTTGTTTCCTGAACCGCGCGGCGAATTTTACGATAATAGGTCTCAAACTCGCTTCGCCCCCATTTCCGATACAATTCGTCATTAGAAAGCCAGGCCTGATTTTCACCAGGGTCATCGCAAAAGTCGGCCCCCCGGGTATGTTGGCAACCCCTACCTCCGAAACGGGGTAACCGCCGGATAGCCAAGGTACGCGCCGCCACCGCTTGAGCCTTCAAAGCTTCTACACCAAACTCGGCCGGCATCTCAGCCGCCACCACTCCGATCAGGTAGTCCTCAAAATCAAGACGATAAACCCGGCCTTCCTGACGCGCATATAATGATATGGAAATCCCGGATGATGATGGCACCCGCTCCGCAGGAAATCCCCGCTTTAAATAAAGCACCGGGATGAGTACCAGCAGCGTAAATAACAAAAAAATCGCCATGACGCCATTGGATCGCAAAAAAATCCCTCCCGGGCCGTCGCAAACCGAATGACAGCAGTTAAACCCGCCCTCCGATGATTTCCCGCCAACCCCGCAAATTCAGCGGAGGAATAGTTCACCTTATGCGGGAGAAATTGAAAAGATGCACGGACCCATGAACGGCTCCAATCCGCTTACCCCGGACAGGCATCCGCGTATTTTTAACCGAACCTGATCCCTAAATTCACTAAACCCGTAGCCAAGACGCATCAGGCCCGTTGGGAACGGGGATGGGATGCCGAACGGCAATAGTTAAATATGAACTTGGAAATTTATAATTGTCTATGACAAAGCTTACGTTAACAATTTGAAAAACCCGTCAGGTTTCTCGTCATTCCCGCCGAAGAAAAAAATGAGACGTCCGTCAAGGAGCTTGCTGAAAATGGAAGATCCGAACCACCCATCAAAACTCCCGGCTAAACGTTCTCATCCGTTGATTGAACTTGTAAGGAGAAAGTGAACGATGACAAACACGGATCAAATCAATCTGGAACTGATCGTCAATCTATTGGGTCCCGAGTTTTTGGAAGATCATCCGTTCCTGACCCGAAGGATCCCGCCATTTCCCGATACCCGATCCAGTCTGAACCTCCAGGCTCATAACAGCTATTGATCGGTTTTGACTCCACAGCCGTCGGGTTTGGTTTTTTCCATTCTTTGTAGAAGGAAAATTAAGGATCGCCGCCGAAATATTTTGTAGAGGTGATCTAATGCGCAAAACTCAGCTGCTGACCATCTTTCTATTGATCTTTGCTTTAGTATTCTTAAATATGGCCTCTAGCGCCGCCAGCCGGAGTTTTTCAAATGTCCCTTTGATTGCAGCCATAGAAAACCCGGATTCTACCACTGTCTTACCTGAATCAGCCGCTACCCGGGAGAGTGATACAGTCACCACAACTCCGGAACCGGCGGAAACAAATTCGGAACCGGGACAGATTTCGGCGGAGGCAGTCCCGGCCAGTCGTACATCCAGGTTAAAGCCGGCTCCCGTTCCAACCCCCGGACCGCAGGACCCGGCAATCCAAACGAATAATCTTTCGTCGCCTTCTTCACCTGTCACCACCCCGGAGCCGCGTCTCCGGACCGAAGCACGTCCCGCGCGTTTCGAGATCAATATCCGAACGATAGGGCAATGGCTCTCATCCTGGTGGAACCGGACGGATTTTCATCTCCAGCTTTGGTATATTCTATGCATCATTGGACTGTTGCTGTATCTCTTGCGCTGGAACCGCTTACGCCAACCCTTTCTCTTTTTATGCCTGATTCTGCTCGGTTTTTACCTGGGTGGGCCCCCCGACCCGGTCAACGCCGTCCCCGGCCTGTTCATTCCGGGTGCCGGGTGGTGGACCGCCCTTATCCTGCTGTGCATACCGGTCGTGATCTCCTTCTTATGGGGCAGGGTTTTCTGCGGTTGGATCTGTCCCCTTGGGGCGGTTCAAGAATTCCTCCATATCGATTCCTCCAAACGTCAGTTACCGGCGGGGCTGGATCGATTCCTTAAATACGTAAAATATCTGATCCTGATCGCCCTTGGTTATCTGACTTGGCGAACCGGTCAAAATTATTGGAGCAACTACGAGCCCTCCGCGAGCCTATTTACGTTTAACGGCTCAGCCGTAGCCTTGATGATCCTGGGTGGATTCCTCCTGGTATCTGTCTTGATCTCCCGGCCGTTCTGCCGTTACATCTGTCCGCTCGGTGCGATCCTTGCAATCACCTCAAGAA
>DASVMB010000010.1:0-3939 GCA_036384575.1 Bacillota bacterium | reverse complement strand
CCATTGAACCATCAGGGCGCAGCCAATAAAGATGGCCAACCCAAGTAAGGAATATAGCCAGACTTTCAAGCTCCCTGCCTCCCCCGCTCGTTCGGCTGAATATACAGTTTTCCGGTCGTATCCAGACTGGCCAGGAAGACTTGATTCCATTGGTTAAGTCCGAATTTCCCCAGCTCATTCCGGAGCCATTCCTCGGTGAGCTTAGCCTGGATGAGATTTTGTCGTTTCAAACTCCCGTCCACAATCAGTGTGATCGGCAGCCCTTCATAGGGTGTTTGAATCTGGAGGTCTTCCGGATTGACCGGTCGTTTTTGGGACTTGGGAATAATCGAGAGCTTGCCGCTGGTCTCAAGGATGGCGTATTCGATATCGGAGATGTTGGGATAGTTTTTCAAGCGAAGCTGCTCCAAGAGGTCATTCAGGTTATAGCGGAGTTTAGTCAGTTCCGACTGGACGATCTTGCCGTTTTCAATGAGGATGCTGGGTCCGCCGCAGATGATCCTGCGGGCGGTCTCACTTTTTAGGGAAAGCAGGGACAGACTGACCTGGAGAAACAGCAGGGTGAGTATAGGAATGATTCCGTTAATCAGCGGGATATCGGTGTCTTGCATGGGAACCGCCGCCAACTCGGAGATCATGATGGCGATCACCAGTTCAAATGGTTGTAATTGCCCGATTTGATGTTTTCCCATAATGCGGACGATTAAAACCACCAATAGATAAAGAATGGCGGCGCGGACCGGCACGATTAGCATGGTTTCACCTCATAAGGAACTCAAGTCTAGATCTGATTTTTTGCAAAGAGGGAAAAGTTTATGCTTGGACCGGGAATGATAGGCAAAGTAGAAAGTGGAATTACTGGCAGGATTTTTAGGCTGAAACACGAATTCACGAATTAATGATCAGCAATAGGCTTTCGACAGGGAGGAATCAGGATGAAACCTCAGGAATTGGCGAAACAATTAGCCGCCTCGTTGGCAGAAAGCGAGGAATACCGTAAATATCGGGCAGCCAAGCAAGTACTGGATGAACATGAGGCAGCCAAGTCCATGTTCGAGGATTTCCGGAAAAAGCAATTGGAGCTGGAACGAAAGAGATTGAGCGGCGAAAAGCTGCTCGAACCGTACGAAACGGAGCTAAAAAAACTGGCGGAGATCGTTGGACTAAATCCCTACGTTCGGGAATATCTAATGGCAGAGTATCAATTCAGCCAATTAATGATGGTAATCCAGAGAACCATCGCCGATGCGGTTGGGATCGAACTACCGCAGGATACCGGCAGCGAAGGCGGGGATTCCCAATGAGAAAGATTACGAAACAAGGGGGCACGGTTTTAGCGCCGGTTCCGGTTGTCATGGTCAGCTGCGCGGCGCCGGAATATCGCCCCAATATCATCACCATCGCCTGGACTGGCCTGCTATGCTCGGATCCGGTGATTGTAAGCATCAGTGTCCGGCCGGAAAGGTATTCTCATGCCATCATCAGCCAGAGCAGGGAGTTTGTAATCAACCTTCCAAGCAAGGAACTGCTGCGAGTGACAGATTATTGCGGGATGGTTTCCGGAAGGGATCAAGATAAGTTTGCGGTTTGCGGTTTAACACCGGTTTCGGCCAAACAGGTTCAGGCCCCGCTCATTGCCGAGGCCCCGGTGAATTTGGAATGCAAGGTGAGCCAGGTCATACCTCTCGGGAGTCACGATCTTTTTATTGCCGAAATGGTTCAGGCCCATTATGCGGAGACAGTCCTCGATGCGCGGGGGGTTCTGGACTTACACGCGCTTCCGGGGGTTGCCTATAGTAACGGCAGTTATTACCAGGTGGGGGAGGCACTGGGGACTTACGGTTTCAGCCGAAAATAAGTCCTCTTTGAATGCCCGGGATTAACCACTGTATGAAAGAAGTGATCGTGTGGTCAAGTTTGCCCGTTATTTATTGATTGTTACCGGGATTTGGCTTGGAGCCGGCATTGGTAGTGCCGCCAATCTCCCGGGGGATAATTTGGTGAGCGGCTCTTATCCTCTCATTGCGGTTACCAATCACACTCCCACTCATTACAAGAATGGACAAGCCTACTGGGACGCGCTCCAGGAAGTCAAACTGACCGTAGGGGGTCAGGAACAATTTCGGGACTTACCGCCTTTGGGGATGAAAAGTCCGTTTACCGGGATGATCGTCATGGGGGATCAGCCTCAGAAGTTCGGGGTGATTGCCGACATCAACGGCGGTGAAAAACGCCTTTATGTCGATACCGATGGAGACGGCAGTTTCGCCAATGCCCCATGGTTTCCATTGCTCGATGAATGGCAGGGGCTCCAGATTTATTGGGTTGAAAGCCCGGATCCCATCACTCTTCAGGTGAATTATCAAGCCCATCGGGATGGAAGTCGACCGATTCAAATCATGGTCAGCGGGCTTTTGAATAGACCCGGACCATTGGTCAAGGATCAGCCTTACCTCCGGATTGAAGTCCGGACCTGGTTCCTTGCAAAACTGGAAGAAACAGGCGGCACCGGGCTTGCAGCGGTGGTTGATCGGAACCATAACGGGCGTTACGATGATTCCGGGGATGAATTATATATTGATCGGAACAATGACGGTTATTTTGAAACAGATGAAGCCATATCCCGGAAACAGGGCATCGAGCTACGTTCGGGAAACCGGAGGCTCCCGGTGAATTGGGAGGCTTACCCGGAGCGCCTGGTGATTGGGGGTAACAATGATGGCCGAGATTAAGCGTGCATCAATGCACGATGCGTATACGCGTAACCGCCGGGGTAAGCGCCCCTTACACCTGTTAATGCTTGGCTTGATCTGGCTGGGAATGACCACGGTTTGGCCTGTTACATCCCAGGCGGCATCGGGCGGGCTCCACTTCACCCGAACGACTTTGAAGAACGGGTTGACTGTTTTATACAAGGTCATGAAGAATGAACCGCTGGTCTCGATCTATGCGGTTTTCCCCATCGGGATGAATCGCGAGAAGGCCAAGGGCATCGCTCATCTTTTGGAGCACGTGGTTTTTCGGGGCGGATCGGGTTACAACTTTACCGACATTGCGGAGGTTACTACCCGTAAAGGCGGTCAATTCAATGGTTTTACCTCCTTTGACACTACATCTTATAATTTTGTGGTGCCCAGGGAGAACCTTTCCGAAGGGTTGCGAATCTTCAATGGCATAGTGTGGAAGCCGATAACCTCCGGAACTGCCTTGGAGCTTGAGAAGAAGATTGTCATTCACGAACTGGACATGGATTATTCCGAACGTTACCAGGAGTATCCGGTGTACCGGTATTTTTACCCGGAGTTCAGTTATAGTCAAGCATCGGTGGCCGCGATCACTTCCCAAGACCTCGAGGAGTTTCACCGCCAGTTTTACCAGCCAGATCAGGCAACATATGTTTTAGCCGGTGATTTTGATCCCCGGCAAGTATTGCCTGAGCTTGAAAAACTGGGAAACGGTTACGGCGGCCGGATAGGCGCCGAACCTGAAACGACGGGTTTCGATCTCCCGGACCGTGATCTGGTGGAGGAACGAAACCTATACCCCTATCAATATCAGATTCTCATGGCCTACCAGTTTAACGGGATGACACCCCAGGAACGAATGGTACTTAAGCTCCTCGCCAACCTTTACCGGGTGGACGCGAAGATCGATTATGAAAAGAACGAATACCGCCTTTATAATACCATCTATCGCAATGTCGGAGCCAGGGATTATTTCGGTATTTATTATCTGGAACGGTCCCATCCGTATAGCGAAGCCGTGTTTAAAGAGGATCAGGCGGCACTCTCCAAATACTTCCGGGAATTTGCCGCCATCGATCTTCGCCAGTCCCTGGAAGATACGATTCGCCAGATTAATCTGGCCGCCGCGTCAAGTGAGCAATCGGCTTCTGCCGCTGTGGAATACGAGGTAACCCGGCTAACCGACCCCGATACC
>DASVMB010000009.1:0-3389 GCA_036384575.1 Bacillota bacterium | reverse complement strand
TTTCGTGACCTTTCGTGTAAACGTGGTTTGTATTGCTCACAAAATCGTCAAGGAACGGAACTGAAAACACGAAATTCACGAAAAGGGTATTTTATTTCGTGACCTTTCGTGTAAACGTGGTTTGTATTGCTCACAAAATCGTCAAGGAACGGAACTGAAAACACGAAATTCACGAAAAGGGTATTTTATTTCGTGACCTTTCGTGTAATCCGTGGTTGTGTTACCCACAAAATCGTCAAGGAAGGGAACCGTAAACACGAAATCCACGAAACAGAACATGGAAAGATTTTTAAGCTTTTAACCCCACTCTTGGTAATACAAGGTTTACAAGAACATGGCTTTAAAAAAATCCGGGCTGGGAAAGATACATGAAAGGTGGTTTTTACTTGAATTTGTGCTGAACAACAATGAGCCGTCGCGTGAAGGGGAGTTTTGATGAAGCCCAGGCAACTACTTCTGGTAGTGTTATTTATCGCGCTGGCATTCCCGTTGGTGTTCGGGGGCGTGGCTGTACCGGGGGTGGTAGGTGGATCGTCCTCCATTTATAGCCTCTCCCGGCTTGGCGGTTTGCTTGGCATGATTCTATTTGGTATGCTATTTGTTTTAGGAACCAAACCGAAATTCATCGAGACTTTTTTTGGCCACGATAAAATGATCGCCCTACACCGGAAATTGTGCGTCACTGCCTTGGTGCTGGTTCTGTTTCACGGAATTGTTGGGATTTGGAACGCCTATGGCGGGGGAACCGGGTTGTTACTGGGAGTGGTGGCGTTCTTTCTCTTGATCATCACGTTCTTATTTATCGTACTGCAGAAGATCTTTCACTGGGCCTACGAGTTCTGGACCACCATTCATCAGCTCACTTACATCCTCTTTCCCCCTGCCTACCTTCACAGTCTGCTGCTTGGCACCAGTCTGCGGAGTAGCTTGGTATGGCAGATTATCTGGGTGTTATTGGGTATCGAATATCTGGGGATCCTCGGTTATAAAATCTGGAACGCCCGGCAGAACAGGAAGAATCGTTTTCAAGTCACCCAGGTAATTCAGGAGACCCCGAATATTTGGACCCTTCAATTTCAGCCGGAGGGGGGTAGCCCCTTTTCTTATCTACCCGGACAGTTTCTGATCTTGTATCTGTCCCAGGCCGGCAGAATGAGCGACCCTCATCCCTTCACCATCGCCTCGAGTCCGACCAGAGAAATCCTTTCGGTTTCGATTAAGGAGGCCGGAGATTTTACCGGTAATATCGGCCGGACCATAACGGGGGATTACGCTTTGATTGACGGGCCATACGGCAGATTTAGCTTTCTGCATTATCCGGCGGAAGAATATATCTTCATTGCCGGCGGCATCGGGATTACTCCTTTTCTGAGCATGCTCCGGTACATGAGGGATCGGCGAATAAAGAAGAAGATCTTACTGTTATGGGGTAACCGGACGGAACGGGATATTGCTTTTCGCGAAGAGCTGAACCGGATGGAACGAACCATGACTGGTTTAAAAGTGGTGCATGTGTTGTCGGATCAGGGCGATTGGCGAGGTGAGAGCGGTTTTATAAATGCTTCACTGATACAGAAGTATGGCGATATCCGCGGTCAAGAAATCTTCCTATGCGGGCCGCCCCTCATGATGAAACTGGTCCAAAAAGAGCTGCGTTCTTTCAACCTCCCCAAACAGCAAATCCATTTTGAACGGTTTGCCTGGTAAAAAGTATACGCGCATATGTGCGTGCGTATGTGCGCGATTCATCTCCTTTTCATACGGATCGCCACCCAAAGGAGGCTGATGAGTCCGGCAAAGATCAACCCTGTAATCAAGACCTTGGTGATGGATGTTCCGCCGGGTGTTTCCGGTGAAGGAGATAACGAAGGCCGGGGTTGAACAGTGGTTGGAGATGGAACCAAAGCCGGAGAGGGGACCGCAGTCGCTTGTGGCCCGGAAATGCCGCCGGAGGGCGCGGGGGTGGCAAGTTCAGGCTTAGTGGCCACCAGTCTTCCGACAACCGTAAAACGCTTCAAAAAATTGGGGTTGCGGTGGGAACGGGGGATCAGGTTCCAGATGGCGCTCAAGTCTCTTCCGGCCAGCGCTCCGGGACAGAAATGCTTGCCTCCTGACCATCCGCGGACATTGGTCAGATCATAAACCAGGCCGTTTACAGCCGCATAGGCCGGTGCGCCGTTTTGACCATTGCATCCGGCAAGTTCGGCAGGGGTAAAGGTGCGTTCGGCTTGAGCCGCCGTGATCTGGCCGGGACTGGTAATCATCAAGACCAAACAGATGAATGACAATACTTTTATGCTTCGGTTGGTTTCCATCAAATGATCCTCCATGAATTGCTTTATTTAGCTTACCCTGGTAACTTACGGGTATTCCAGATTAATTCTTTTGCCCAAGTAGCCTCGTGTCTGCCAAAGAAAACGGCGTCCTTAAAAAACTGAATGTAAGCATATTAATATAATCAGGTGAATTCGCCTTAAGTAGAATGATATCCCGCGGAATCGCTAACTGCTGATTGACGCGGTTTTTTTTCTATCTTCCGAGGGGAGGTGATTGCATGAGCAGTATCGAACAGTACCTCCATCATGAGTACGATGAACATTGAGAATCAATCGGAAGAAAGGGGAGACATAAATGGCGGAACTGGTTTTTAGGGGTACCCCGGAGCTTGAGACCGGGCGTTTATCCCTGAGGAGGCTAGCACCTGGTGATGCTGCCGATATCTTTGAGTACGCCTCGGATGATGAGGTAACGAAATACCTGACCTGGGAGACCCATCAGTCCATCGAAAACGCCAGGGGATTCATAAATTTTACCTTGGGAAGGTATGAACGGGACGAAGCCGGAGATTGGGGCATCATTTTAAAAGAGACCGGAAAACTGGTTGGGGCCACGGGGTTTGCCTGGTACGACAGCAAGAATAACCGGGCGGAGATCGGATATGTGCTCGCCAGACCCTATTGGGGCCGGGGGATTATGCCGGAAGCGCTTAGCCGGTTACTTGAGTTTGGATTTGAAGAGATGAGGTTGAACCGCATCGAATGCTGTCACTTTTTGCCCAACGAGAAATCAGGACGGGTGATGCAGAAGGCCGGGATGAGTTACGAGGGTATAGCCAGGGACCGGGCATTTGCCAAGGGAAAGTACTGGGATGTGAAGCAATACGCCATCCTGCGCTCGGATTGGATTAACAGGTAAATACTTTATAGATAAAACCGAAATCCCGCAACATAACCATACCGCACAGGACATTATCCCATATTTTAATTACCTTTTTCCATTTTCTCGGCTGTCATATCGTTTTAAAATAAAATTAACCCACTAAAATTCATTGGATAATGCCAAAAGCAAGTTCAGCAATTATGAATTTTGCGGGACAAAAATTAAATCTA
>DASVMB010000008.1:0-5730 GCA_036384575.1 Bacillota bacterium | reverse complement strand
GAGTCATGAATCAGCCAGGACCGGCGGTGAGTGTAAGAGTCGCTATTTTTCTGCTGGCTTTAATTGCCAGTGTCTTTTTAAACGGCTGTGGTGGAGGTAGTGGCGGTGGAAACAGCGGCGATAACAATAACAATCCCACCTATAAATCGCTGGGTGTCGGGGTGACTATTCAGAGCAGTTCCGACCCGAAGACGCAAAGCATGAGTTACCAAGCTACCGGTTTCGACTGGAAACGGATTGATCTGCCGCTTAATGCCCCCAGGGTTCAAATGGCCCCGGTATTCCGGATGACAGATTTCAGTAGTAGCGCCGGGCTTGATCCGGCCAAAAATATTTACCTGATACTATTAGCCTGGGATAAAGTGGACGGGGCCGGTCACTATCAAGTATTTTACCAAGGAAATAAGGTTTGGGATTCGGATACCTTTGATACCATCGCCGATGGAGCCTTTGATAAGGATAATCCTCAAGCATATCTGGATTTCGACGACGAGCTAAAGACAGGGACTCTTGCCGCCGGAGAGTATCAGTTCGAGATTAAAGCTTTAGACGGTAATACCGTCATTGCTGAATTGCCGAAAGTCAATGCTTCGCTGGGAGTATATCTGCAAGCAATACCGGAGATTGGTGATTTTAATGTTACTAAACCCAACCTGACCTGGAACGCCATAACTAACACCACTGAATACCGGATCAGCTTTAATGGTGTTAATACGGCTACGGTTGGATCCAGTACTCTTTCTTATGATGTAGGGCAAAAATTAACAGCTTCCGCAACATATTACCGGGTTTGGATTGACGCCAGATACTCGGACGCTAACGGCAATCCAGTGGAGATTGCCAGGGGGAGAGGCGGGCTTAGTTATTAATTCAGTTGAGATTCAGTTGAGATATATTTTAGTAAAAAGATAGCAATTCGACTTAGTTCGGATTCAAGAGGATGATGATGAACCTCGTTAAAGCCAAATCCTGGACAACCCTGTTGATTGTCCTGATCTTGCTCTGCAGCGCCGTCTAGTCGGCGGCGGCAGTCTTGTATGTGAATCTTAATTTTCGCATTAGGTTGATTACATATGATATGTGACCAACTTTTACAATATTTGATTGATAACAGATAGTGAAAATGTCGACGAACAGTTTTTGAAATGCTGCAATCGGAGGAAATTTCAAAATGAGAAAAAAGTGTTTACCTTTTAATTTGGCGTTGATTCTAGTATTGGCGTTCGCTTTGGCCGGTTGTAGCGGGAACAATAACAATAATACTGGCGGCACAACTATTTACCCAACTATTTACACGGCGACTACTGGCGGATTATCGATTTCCAAGGACGGCGGGACAACCTTTACCAATTATACCAAAGAGACTAATGGATTGGGGAGTAACTTTGTAGCGGCCGTTTATGTTGATCCCTGATCAGGCATTGTCTGATCGACAAGCCCGTATAAACTAAAGGACCACCGTATACCGAACGGTACAGGCGGTGTGAGAGTTGCGCAGCCCTTCTATCCGGAGGTCGGCGGTTAATCACCGCTTCTATCCTAATTTAAATGGAGTTAATTTTAATTTAATATGAAAATTCACTACTTCCGGTTGTTAAATTTAAAAAAATCAAGGAATCCATTGATAATAATGAATAAAAAGCTGCACTTGGTACAGTCACAAAAAAGGGGAAATGTTATTGCCGGGGGATGTCTCCATAGCCTGGCCTTAACCAGTAACGGGACGGTTTATGTCTGGGGATGGAATGAAGATGGCCAGTTGGGGAACGGAAGCAGTGATTATTATTCTAATACCCCGTTGAAAGTCAGCGGATTATAAGACTATTTTTTATCGGAAATGCTAATGCTTTAGGCTTTTATGACATGAGCGGTAACGTCATGGAGTGGTGTTTTGATAAGAATGATAGCGGCAGGGTGGAGCGTGGCGGTTCATGGGCCCATAGATTTAGCTGGATGATGATTGGCAACGTGCAATTCTATGATCCGGCCTACTATTTCGTCCACATTTCTAACGGCTACGTTGGTTTTCGTCCCGTAAGGACGAATTGAAAAAGCTAAAATTTTAGATATATCTGTTTTAATTAAAGCATTTTAAGTTAAAAAAACAACTAAACCTACCGGCCAAAGAATTTGGTGGTAGGTTATTTTTTAACTTTTGTGATTATTTACAATTAAAAGAACTCTGTTAATAAAATGGATTGATTTAATCGAGACTGGTTTTAAATTGTAGTAGATGCAGGAAATTGTCTTTTTTGTACCGAAATATCATAAAAAATAACCTAAATTTTTGGACACCAAGAAGGCTAAATTTGAATGGATGAACAAAGCGCACTATTGAACCGGACCAAGCTGAATGCGCCGACAATCAATCAGAAAATCATCAAACGGGAAAAAGTCCTCAAAAAGCTGCGACAATCCCCGGATAATAAATTAACACTGATTACAGCGCCGGCAGGCTCCGGCAAGACGACTGCCGCCGTTAGTTTTTTGATGGAAGCCGGCATTCCCTTTTCCTGGCTATCCCTTGACGAAAGCGACAATGATCCGGTCCGGTTCTGGAAGTATCTAATCGCCGCCTGCCGGGGGTTAGGAAACTTCGGCGAAAATTTTTGGGACGTACCGGTAAAACAGGAATTAATCGTTTCCAACATCCAGACAGACATCTTGCTCGATAAACTCTACACCATCCCCGGAAAAGCATTCATAGTGCTGGATGATTATCACTTAATTTATAATGAAATCATCCGGAGCAACCTGGTCTATTTTCTTAAATACTTACCCTCCCATGTCCGGGTGATGATCTTAGGCCGCAAGGAACCGGATACAAAATTCATACACGAAAGGGCTAACGGGCAGATCCTGAAACTCGGCGTCCGTGATCTATCCTTTGACCATCGGGAGGTCGCCGAATTTTTCAATGTCAAAGGGTGGGATTTGACTTCGGAAGAAATCGCGGCCATTTGCGATTATACCGAAGGCTGGGCGGCGGGACTGGTGATGACCTCTCTTTCCATGGAGGAAGAGGGCGATGCGCATGCGGCTGTCAGCCGGTTTTCGGGGAAAAACCGCCATATTGATCTACTTTTTCAAGATGAAGTCTTCGAACGCTGGCCGGATGAAGTGAAAGACTTTTTGGTACATATTTCTTTCCTGGATAAATTTTGCGGACCGTTATGCGAGGCTGTAACCGGTATCCCGGACAGTGCGGAATATTTAAAAAAACTGGCCCAGGGCAATAGCTTCATTTTTTACCTGGATCAGGAGAACGAATGGTTCCGCTTCCACCATCTTTTCGGCGAATTCTTACAGCAGCGGCTGGCGAGGGAAGATCAAGCCGTAAGGCGGGAGATGTATCTGAAAGCCGGAAAGTGGTACCGGGAAAACGGATTTGTACGGGAGGCCATTGAGGTATTCATAAAGGCCGAGGCCTTTCAAGAGGCTTTTCCGTTATTGCTGGATATGAATTTTTATCTCTCCATGGTACAAAACGGTGACTTTTCCGCTTGGCTCACGTGGATGGGTTGTATTCCGGTAGAATATTACGAAGGAGAAGTCAGGGCCTGTACCGGGTATTCGTGGGTGTTATCGATGGAAAACCGGACAGATGAGGCCGAATTTTGGGCGGACAAGGCGCAGTCCTGTTTTGACCGGATCAAGGACGGTATCGCCGCGGATGAAAAAGATTTTTTGGCAGCGAATGTAATCATGGCCAAGGCGAATATCGCCATCCTGGAAATGGATATGGAACGGGCGGGTTATTATTACAAACAAGCCGGCGGGTTACAATTGTACCAGCCAATTGTGATCGGAGAGCTGAACTCCGGGGAGGCCAGCATCTTAAAGACAGCTTACGGCTTTCGAGGCAGACTGAAAAAGTTCGACGAGCTCTATGCTCTTTTGGTCTCTGAACTCCCCCGGCTGATCGGGAATTTTTCGGCATATCTAATGGTCGGGCTGGCCGAATGCCACTATGAACGAAATAATCGGGAAACCGCCTACCAGACCTTGACTCAAGTGATGGAAAACATCATTGAGCTCGGAAATCCCGGTGTCATCGTCCCTTGCGTGATTACTTTGGCCAAAATTAAAAGGGTGGAGGGCGATATTGAGGGGGCCATTCAAACTATCACCGAAGGACGGGAAAAATTGGCGGGCAAGAGTAAAACCTTTTGGAATTACTATTTGGATGTCTTTACCGCCGGCCTTTACCTCGACCGGCATAATGCGGCTGCGGCCGCGGAATGGTTGAACATCGACCGGATCGGGGTATTTGATAACCTTTCCTGTACCCGGGAGTATGAATACCTGACTTTCGCCAGATATTTAAACCTGGTTGGCCGCTATGACGACGCCCTACTGCTCCTGAACAGGCTAAACACTTTTGCCCAAAAAGAAGACCGCCTGGGAAGCAGGATTGAAATCCTATGCCGGATCGCCGTCGGCTATCATCTGAAAAAGGACTCGGCTAACGCGATGACGGCTTTGGATGAGGCTCTGGCCCTCGGGATGGAGGATGGTTATCTCCGGACGTTCATTGACCAGTGGGAACCCATGGCGGAGCTGTTGGCCAAATATAAAAACTGGAAGAAAAGGACAGGGACGGATGCGCGTAGTAATTACGCCAAAGAACTCTTCCGTTTGGTACAGGAGAATATTCTGGCGATTAAGACCAAGCTTCCGGAGGTCCGGGAGGTTCCCCTTTTGACTCCCCTTGCCGCGCATCTCTCCGTCAGGGAATTCCGGATTTTGCGGCTGCTGGCGGCGGATCGTTCCAATAAGGAGATCGCCGCGGAACTTTGCATATCCGTACGGACCGTAAAATATCATAACTCGCAAATATTCGAGAAATTGGGGGTCGAAAACCGAATCCAAGCCCTCAATAAAGCCTGGGAAACCGGAATACTGGAATAGGACCAGGATTCACCCGATTTTTAGGATTAGCCGGAATGTTGGCGGAATTTTGTTGGTTAAGCCCCGTTTTTTTCGTCGTCTCCCTGTTCGGAGTGGAGAGAACTATCATGTCTTGGGAGAAAGACCAAGCTGGGAAAGGGGCATCGAAAGTGTGAAGTTTGGGCTGTTGCGCGATAAATACGCAGCGGCCGTTTTTTATGGAATGCTATAAGCGCGGGCTCTTTGTTATGGATTTTGACGGAAGTAGCGGTACGGTTATTATCGGAACGTTTATCAATTTTAATTATTGTTCGGAAGATTATGTAGGGCGGTTTCTTAGTGATTGCTTATTGTACAATATCGCAAAAGGATAGAAAGTAATTCAACACTCGCAAATACCTGTACTTTTCTCCTGATTTTTGCTATATTTTAAGCATGTTTATAGGCCAAATCATCTTTTTCTTGGCGCAAAGTTGAAGCTGAGTTAGCGAAAAGCAAGGAGTTTGCCAAAATGTCACTTCCTGAGGGGTTTACCGACGCGGCCAAAGTACATGAAGGCGAGAATTTCATTGTTTTACGTGCAAGGCGGGTGCAGGACAATAGCCCGCTGATTTTGAAACTGCCGCGGCAAGAATACCCCGCTCCTTCGGAAATTGCGCGCTTGAACCGGGAATATGAACTATTGCGGCAGTTCAAATCGACGGAGGCCATCAAAGCAGTCGGATTCATCGTAAATAACCATCCCCCGGCCCTGGTGCTGGAAGATTTCGGCGGTAAAGCGCTGGAAGATATCATGGAAACAAAGGCTTTTGAGTTGGATGAGTTTCTCGAAATCGCTTT
>DASVMB010000007.1:0-5624 GCA_036384575.1 Bacillota bacterium | reverse complement strand
CGCTAGAGAGAGCGAGAGTGAGTCGTAGGCACCAGTGAAATTTATTGGAGGATTAGGTTTACGAGCGGATATATGCGCTCGCTGAAAGCAAGATATTCCACGTAGCAGGTTTGGAACTATTTATATCGAATTCTTAATCATTATTTCGATGCGAGGTGACCTATCTATGCCCCAAGTGGCTCTGGTAATTGCGGAACGAACCTTTCGGGATGAAGAGTATCAGGTTCCAAAGGAAATTTTAAGCCGGGCGGGAGTGACGGTATTGACCGCCTGTGCGAAACTGGATGAGGCTATCGGGAAATTAGGCCTTAAGGTACATCCGGACACTCTCCTGAGGGATTTGGCCATAAAGGATCCTGATGCATTGATCTTTATCGGCGGCGGCGGCGGCAGCTCTCAATATTTTGATGATCCAACCGCTCATGAGCTTGCCCGGAGTTACGTAAATCGGGGTAAGATCCTCGGCGCTATCTGCATTGCTCCGGTGATCTTAGCCAATGCCGGGGTTTTAAAGGGGAGGAAGGCGACGGTCTTTCCCGATGGTAAGGAATGTTTGGCTGCCGGGGGAGCGATTTATACAGGTAACTTGGTGGAGGTGGACCGAACTGCCCCCACCGGCGCCTGCATCATTACAGGTTGCGGCCCCGAGGCGGCGGAACGTTTCGGGGAGGAACTGGTCAAGCTAGTTACTGGTGATTAGTTATTAGTTCCTAGTTATTCGTTATTAGGTGAATGCTTTTTCATGATGTAAGAGCGTACTATGTCTCTTACAGTTTCATGGATGTAAAGGCGTGTTATGTTTCTTTTCATTTCATGATGCAAAGAGATACGCTCAAAACTTAGCACTTCTTTTTCATTTCTGCCCATCCCGCAACCTACGCACGACCTTTCATCTTTGAATATCCTCACATAATGCCACTCCTTTTCCATGCAGATCCTTCAAATCAAAAAATTGCTTCCGAAAATTTTACAGAAGTTTGCAGGATTAGCCGTGAAAATCGCGAAAAAGATAAAATATGACTTGTTGGACTTGGTTTTTAACAGTGGAAGCCGGATATAACCCGATTTGGGATGGAATCGGCTTGGATGAAGCGGAGGAATTTTTGCGTTGAAGGCAATGATTATGGCGGCTGGAGTCGGCTCGCGACTGGAGCCGTTGACTTGTAATATCCCGAAACCGATGGTTCCGGTGGTGAACCGGCCGGCGATGGAGCATATAATTCACCTATTAGTGAAAAATAATATTACCCAAATTGCCGCCAATCTCTGGTATCTTCCGGAGAAGATCCAGTCTTACTTCGGAGACGGTGGTAAATACGGAGTCGAGCTCCATTATTCTCTGGAGAAGGAGCTGATGGGCACCGCCGGCGGGGTAAAAAAATTGGAATCGTTCTTGGATGAAACTTTTGTGGTTATCTCCGGCGATGCTTTGACCGATATTGATCTCTGGAGTCTAATCCGGAGACATCAGGAAACCGGGGCCTTGGCAACCTTGGCTTTGAAGGAAGTTTCCGATCCCAGACAATTCGGGGTAGTGATTACGGATGAGACCGGACGAATCAAAGCCTTTCAAGAAAAGCCAAGACCGGCTGAGGCCTTGAGCAAGTTGGCCAATACAGGTATTTATGTGTTTAAGCCGGAGATATTCAAATATATTCCGTCAGATACGGTTTTTGATTTTGGCAAACAACTTTTTCCAAAATTGGTGGAATCCGGCGTCGAGATTTATGGCCACAATGTTAAGGGGTATTGGTGCGATATTGGCACCTTAAATCAGTATCGTATTGCCAATTACGATGTTTTAAAGGGCTTGGTGAAGATCGACATCCCCGGATCCTGGCATCCCAATGCGGTATATGTGGGAGAGCGGACGATCATTGCTCCGACCGCTCGGATTGGGTCCAAGGTGATCGTCGGCCGTAACTGCCACATCGGTTACGGGGTTGAGATCTTCGGCGAAACCGTCATCGGCGATAACTGCATCATCGAGGAGGATACCTCGATCTTTGGCAGCATTGTATGGAATAATACCCAGATTGGCCGCGCCGCCCGTTTGGTGGAATGCGTGGTGGGCAGTGAATGCTATTTGAAAGATGGTTCCGTAATCGGCGCCGGAGTCATTTTGAGCGATGACTGTGTTGTTGAGCCGGGCAGCGTCATCGAGGCTAATTCCAAGATCTGGCCGGGTAATGTGGTTGGGGATATTATCAATTAGTGTTATGGTTTTTTAAACTGGAAAGTTAGAAGGTATGCACATGAAATTAGAACGAAATCACCTTCTGCAAGTATTAATAGATATATTACTCATTAATCTGTGCTGGTTTGGAGCGTTAGTGTTACGGTTTGACGGGAGGATTCCCGGCAATTATCTTGATCATTGGCTGATAATTGTGATTACAATGACAGTGGTAAGAATTGGTTTTTTCATTTTTTTTCGGCTTTATCGGAGCTTATGGAGTTATAGTAGCGTTCCGGAGTTCTTTTTGGTGTTAAAAGCGGTTACAGTTTCAACCATTGTGATTTGGGCTTTTGCCCTTACTGCGCAAGAATTGAATTGGTTACCTTTTCCTACGCCAAAGGCTATCGGGATTATTGATTGGCTGTTATGTATTTTATCATTAGGCGGACTCAGGTTTGCGATCCGACTACGCCGGGAATGGGTAATTTCCCGCCGCAACACGAATAATTCTCCGCAAAAAAAGTTACTGATCGTTGGCGCGGGTGAGGCAGGCTCTCTAATCATCCGGGAGATTTCTAAACAGTTATCGTCAAATTACTTCCCCATTGGTTTTATCGATGACGATCCTTGCAAACAGGGTCATCATATGCATGGGATACCGGTTTTAGGAACCCGTGAAGATATTCCTCGCATAATTAAGCAGTATGAAGTTGAAGAAGTGATTATCGCGCTTCCGTCTGCTTCAAAAAAAGATATTCGGGAAATTTTGGAGATCTGCCATCAGGAAGTTGCTCATGTTTTGATTGTCCCGGCGGTTGCCGAGATTATTAATGGCACTGTTACCATGAAACAATTACGGGATGTGGCGATTGAGGATTTACTCGGACGGGAACCGGTAAGCGTTGATTTGACCAGCATTGCCGGGTATTTAACCGGGGAGCGGGTTTTAATAACCGGGGCCGGAGGTAGTATCGGCTCCGAATTATGCCGACAGCTTGCCCCGTTCAAGCCGACTCAGCTCTTATTGCTGGGTCGAGGAGAAAATTCGATTTACGAGATTGATCAAGAGTTAACAGTGGATTTTCCGGAACTAAATAAAGTTCCAATTATAGCCGATATTCGCGACAGGGAAAAACTAACTCAAGTGTTTCGGGATTACCGGCCTACTGTGATCTTTCATGCTGCGGCTCATAAACATGTTCCGCTAATGGAACTGGAACCCGATGAAGCAGTTAAAAACAATGTGTTTGGTACCAAGAATATGGCTGAATTGGCCGATCAATTTAAGTGCAAACGGTTTGTGCTTATCTCTACCGATAAAGCGGTCAATCCATCCTCGGTGATGGGCGCCACCAAACGGGTGGCGGAACTGATCATTCAGGATCTCAATACTCGAAGCCAGACCAAGTTTATGGCGGTTCGTTTCGGAAATGTCTTAGGTAGCCGCGGCAGCGTCATTCCTTTATTTCGCAGACAGATTGCCCGTGGTGGACCAATTACTGTAACCCATCCCGAGATGACCCGCTTTTTTATGACCATTCCGGAAGCAGCGCAGTTGGTCATTCAAGCTGGCGCACTAGGACATGGAGGAGAAGTTTTCATTTTAGATATGGGTGATCCGGTCAAGATTGTCGATCTGGCCCGGGATTTGATTCGACTCTCCGGGTTTGTTCCTGATAAGGATATTAAGATTGAGTTTAAAGGAATCCGGCCCGGTGAAAAAATGTATGAGGAGTTGTTAACCCGGGATGAGGGCGTGCGGGCCACTAAACACGAACGGATTTTCACAACTCAAGTGAAACAAGTTGATCGGAATGTATTAGCGGAACGCCTCGAAATTTTACATGATCATTTGGGTGATAATCTACTGGTTGTTAGAACGCAACTCAAAAGGTTGGTAGCGGAGTACAATCAATGGACCGGGGGAGAAAAACAAGATGTCGTTGGTAGCCACGGTTCTTAAGTAGTTGTCTTTTTATTCTTGGTTGTGATGACATATTTTCATGGTATTTTTTTACATGAAATGGTAATCGCATATTATTTCATTATGACGGAGGAGATTAATCGTGGAACGGGATTCTGTATTAAATCAACCTAACGCAATTCAGTTGAAAGAGAAGATTCAACAAAAAAAAGCATGCGTTGGGGTCGTCGGTTTGGGATATGTGGGTTTGCCTTTGGCTGTTGAAAAAGGAAAGGTTGGTTTTACGGTAATAGGGTTTGATCAAAATCTAAAAAAAATTGATCAGATCAATAAGGGCCAAAATTATATCAAGGACGTCAAGGATGAGGAATTAAAAGCTTTGGTTGCTCAGGGAAAACTGACTGCAACCTCTGATTTCACCAAATTGCGGGATGCTGATGTTATCATCATTTGTGTCCCGACTCCATTGACTGTGACCCGGGATCCGGATATCTCTTATATCGTGAATGTAACAAATGAAATTGCTAAGTACATCCGAAAAGGACAACTAATTACCCTGGAAAGCACGACTTATCCCGGTACTACCTCGGAAGTGATCTTGCCTAAACTGGAGGCCGCTGGGTTGAAAGTTGGAGTTGATTTCTTCCTGGCGTTTTCACCGGAAAGAGTCGACCCCGGCAATAAGCGTTATTCCACTAAAAATACTAACAAAGTGGTCGGCGGTATCACTCCTGCCTGTCTGGAAATAGCTAAAACTTTTTATGAACAGACAATTATTAAAGTGATACCGGTTTCTTCAACTGAAGTGGCCGAACTAACTAAAGTATTTGAGAACACTTACAGGGCGGTCAATATCGCTCTGGTTAATGAGATGATGTTACTCTGCGACCGAATGGGAATCGATGTTTGGGAAGTAGTGGATGCTGCTGCGACCAAACCGTTTGGAATTCAAACTTTTTACCCCGGCCCCGGAGTCGGCGGGCATTGCATACCAATCGATCCGTTTTATTTAACCTGGAAAGCCCGGGAATATGATTTTCATACCCGCTTTATAGAATTGGCAGGCGAAATCAATATTGAGGCTTCTTATCACGTGGTGGAAAAGATCACTGAGG
The DNA here is from genome assembly GCA_036384575.1 of Bacillota bacterium. Taxonomy (GTDB): domain Bacteria; phylum Bacillota; class UBA4882; order UBA8346; family UBA8346; genus DASVMB01. Next base: position 406 of record DASVMB010000007.1, on the reverse strand, counting down.
CACTGGGACGTTTTAAAAAATCTTTGAACGGCGCGAGGGTGTTAGTATTGGGCGTTGCGTATAAGAAGGATATTGAGGACTTCCGTGAATCCCCGGCCTTAAAGGTTATTGATCTTTTACTCAAGGAAAAAGCGGAAGTAATCTATCATGATCCATTTGTTCCGGAGTTACCGTCCCATCCGCCCTATACTTGGACGATGCGGAATACAGCTCTTGATGAAGCAATTTTAAAAAAGGTAGATTGTGTGGCAATCTTAACGGATCATTCCGATATTGATTATGAGTCGATCGTCAAAAAAGCCCAAGTAGTAGTTGATGCCCGAAATGCAACCAAGGGATTATCTTCCGAGTTAAAACAAAATGTTTTAAAGATATGAGTTAACATATAATCTCGTTAGTGTTTGAC
>DASVMB010000006.1:0-2973 GCA_036384575.1 Bacillota bacterium | reverse complement strand
AAAGAGTTATCCCGGAATATAGTACCGATACGACCTGGAAGAAGCTTTATTCGCAATAAAAACTTGAAATCGAATAAATTTCCACTTAATCAAAAATCATGTTTGTAAAATTTTTACACGATAACCTTCTGACATTGGGTTGAAGCCCACGCCAAACAAGGATAAACGGATTAAACCACTGTAACGGCTGAAAGAAAACGGTAAATGCCATCCATGCTCCTACCCCAAGACGGAAAAAAAGATCCGCATCATTTCCCCAGAGATTATAGATGAATATGCTTAGCCCGGCTATCGCAATCATTGCGCTACCGGAGACAAGCGCTACTTGCGCCAATATCCACCAGGGCACTCCCCATAGGGTCACCATTAACACCACGGCGGGTAGAACTGCCAACAGATGCAGCAATCCGATGACAAGCGCGGCCAATATTTTCCCGACGAGTACTTGCCATGGATCTAAACTACTGGCGGTAATTCCTTCCCGGTTTTTCAAAGGGTCCCGGTATTCCTCCCCGGCCGTCAGTCCGCACCAGATCATGATCACCGTCAGTAGCTCACAGCACCATTCAGGCCTAAGCGCCAGGAGAAATCCGATCAATCCCATGGCGAGGATTGCCAGGTACATGGTCCGCCAGCCTGACTTCCGGCTCCAATCGGAGAGCTCCAACAATAAAACCGCAATCATAGTTGCATCCCTCCCGGAAGCGGAGTAACCCAACAGGTCGAGCCGGCCTGACCGCCTTGGATCTCCAAATCCAAACCGGAAAACGAACCGTATCCCACAAGCCAGACAACGCCGGGGTTTACCGCGGTGAGTCGCGAGAGCCAATCCGTTTCATCCCGAACCCACTGCGGGGCTTTTTCAACCGCCATCCACCCGGTCTCCCGGGTAGCTCCGCCTCCGCGGTGAAGGAACCAACGGTTTTCTTTCCATAGCGCGAGCCGGGTGATATCACCCTTGGATTCCAACCAGGCTAAAGCCTCTTCCGCCGAATCAAATGCGGGAACCATACCTGAAGAACGGCCTGTCAAGTCCAACCAACAATCACTGCCGGAATTGACAATATATTGAGGGGTCGGTTCGTGATGGTTCCAAAATGCTATTTTCAGGCCCGGCTCGATCCGTCCCGACTCTGTTTTCCCGGATACAGTAACGCCCCAGGGAGAGAACCATCCCTGCCGCTCCTCTCCCCGACCGGAACCTTCGGTTTGAGGAAAATAGATCGAGGCATGGATCAATGGGCCGGATCCGGGTAGAAAAACCGTCCTGAGGTGAGAGGTTGCCCCGCGTTGCCAGAGACTTCCGATGATACGACCGGTGGGAATAGCCGCAATACTTAAAACAATACTAAGGATGATTAGATAGAGAGGATGAAACCAACGGGGTTTATGACTCGCAAGCCAAACTGCAAGTAGGGTCAGCACGGACCAAACCGCGAGCGACCAAACGAAGAGGGGAATCTTTTGCGGTCGGGGCTCGATTCGGCGATGTTCATCGGCACTGTCCATGAATGAACCCGCGACAGTGAGGGGAGCGTTATCTCCGTATGGCCCGATATTTAACAATTGTCTCCAGTATCCGCCTTGATAAGCTTGGGGGTCTTCCCGGGCCGTGGCAGGCAGGATCTTAACCGTCCCTAAACCGGTTTGAATAACCTTTCCCGAGTTCTTAAGCGCGGCAAGAGGTCCCATTCTCCCTGTCAGCTGCTGCGCCAGGCTTTCGTTGCCGTCTTGGGGGGCATATAGGATTAGTCGGCCCCCACCGGCCAACCAGCTACGAACCGCCTGAAGCTGAGCCGGATTTAGCACCGGACCGGGGTCGACCATTACCAGGCGGCTTACGCCGCTATAATTAAACTCCGAATCGGGTAGATCCGTAACGGAAACCGGCACCACCAATACGGGTTCCCGGGGAAGCAGCACGGTTCCGATGGCCTTTTGCAGCGGAACCGGAAGATTCAGGGTCAGAACGAGATGGCCCGGAAAGATGTTGGCCCGCTCTAACTCCTCGACCGCCAAAACCTCCGAACCGGCCAGCAATCGAATGCGCACCCCGGAAAAATCATCATCGATAAACAGGGGGGATTCCAACCGGGACTCGCCACGGTATGGGTATCGCTCCGCCGCCAGGTGTGCTTGATCCTCGCTTAACTTGTTGATTTCCACAGCAGCATTTTCGGGAGCGCCCTGGACTTGAATTCGCAGCGGCATCCAACACCCGGGTACCAAATAACCGCTGTAACCCAAACCCACGCTCAACTCCGCCCCGGCGGCCCGAACCGGATGTGCCGCAAGAACTCCCAGCAATGCCAGGTTCAATACGGTTAAAATCACCAACCAGCAGCCTTTGAGCTTCATATTTCACCCCGCCGCATCCTGAAGTCTTCGAAGGCGCAAACTCTAGATTCGCAATATATCTTCGACCGACACTAGCCCCCGTCCCCAAAAAATACTGATTTGGGACCAAGTTACCGATGATTCTTTGGCTTGAGGTATTTTATGAGACCGAAATCCTAAAATTACTCGAATTGAATTGTTTGATGATGATTTAAAAATATAATTCGTTAAAATTCTCAGAATTCCTTCAGTTGCAGCGTCCACGATTACCGGCACCGGTATTGGGCACAAAAAAGCCTTCGTGGAAAAGCTTCCACCAAGGCTTAACTACGGTAGATATTAAAATAAAAACAATGCCTTACTGATCCTGCCGGGATTTACCGGCTACCCACGCTGTATAATACAACAGCCCGGCGGCTAGCGGAATCAGGCACCAAGCCCACCAGGAACCGATGAATAACTTGACCATCCAAAAGCGGATGATATTCCCGCCATCCAAGAAACTGGTGATCAATCCATGGTAACCTTGGAACTGTAAATTTGCTTTTTGCGCCAGTCTGGTATAGACCGGGGCCATCCAGGAGGCTATGTACAGTTTGCCGATGATTACTGGGATTCCAAGCAGAACGGCACGAA
>DASVMB010000005.1:0-3216 GCA_036384575.1 Bacillota bacterium | reverse complement strand
GTCAAAGTCTCGCCAAACCGATTGTTCGACACGTTCGAATTGTTGGGGTAACATTTCTTCACGATATGTATCAAGTCGGGCAAAGTCTCCGAAATTTACCGCAATAAGCCTTTTGGGTGCTATCCAATGCCTCAAATCGGTCATTACCCGTTGCCGGTCGAACCGGTAACCATAGGGAAATTTCGGATCAAACCGTTCGATCTCCGATCCGATATCACCGCCATCGATTAATCCCTTCCGGTCCATTAGCAATAGGGCTGATGGCTGATTGGATGTGGCTTGATTGGAGCCGTTTCCGACCAAATAGGTCCTCCATCCATGTTGATGAGCTACTGTTCCCAGAAGTCCGGTATATCCCGAATTCCCATCCTCAGCTGATTGCGACAAAATCCAGCCAATCTCGGGTACCACAATTCCTCCGGCAGAAGTATGCAGGAGGCCCAAACTCCATTCCCAATAAGAACGGGGATCATTGCTCGTGGTCCGTTGATTTTTCCTCTGATTGACAGACAGGTCCGGAGGAAAGATACTACGATTACCGGATCCTAAAGTCAAAATGCCGCTGCTGGATACATAGCCCACTCCGGAGCGTACATTCATTAATCCGACGGTGCTTGTTTCCAGATATCGCCGGATACCCGGAAGCTGAGTATTGAAGAAACCTTCCGCATCAAGCTTATCGGCGATAATTAACACCACCGGCTTGCCATTCATAACCTCTCCCGGAGGATTTTCCGTCGCTGCGCCAACCGGTAATAAAGCGTTACAAAATAGGATCCCAGCGACAAAAAACAACCTGAATATCCATTTTCCATACGCGATAAATTTCTTGGGATTGAACCACATCACAGAGTCTCCTCCAAATCATCTTGGTCCAAGCATTCTTCGTTCTTTAGTAAATTACTTCTTCCAGGCAAAGCCCGCAGGCAGGAGCGGTAGCTCCCGCCAAGGTCCGGTCCTTGGCCGCCAACACCCGGGCAAAATCCTCCGGCGACCACCTGCCATTACCCACCAAAATCAAAGATCCAATAATATTCCGGACCATATGATAGAGAAAACCGTTGGCGTTAATCTCCATACGTAATTCCAAGTCTTGCCGCACCAAACGGCAGAAAAGCACCGTCCGCACAGTGGTTTGCGCACTTGAACCCGCTGCCTGAAAGCTCCGGTAATCGTGCTCTCCCACGAGTAGATCCGCGGCAGCCTGCATCGGTTCCAACTGTAAAGGATAGCGATAATGATACATCAAATTCCGGCCAAAGACCGGACGAAGCTCCGAGTTATAAATCCGATAGGAATAGGTCTTCGATCGTGCCGAATGACATGCATGAAAAGCGGATACCGCTTCACCCATTTCCCGGATGAGGATATCCGGGGGGAGAAGATGGTTCAGCGCCTTCAGGAATTGAGAAGGTGCTAACCTTGATTGGGTATGAAAGTTGACAACCTGTCCCCGGGCATGAACACCTGAATCTGTGCGACCGGCGCCAACTATCCGGATTGTTTCTCCGGTTAGATTGGAAAGCTCGGTTTCAAGGACTCCCTGAATAGTCAATAACCCGTTGCGCTGTCGTTGAAAACCTGCGTAACGGGTCCCTTCGTATGCTACAATCAATTTTAAATTCCGTTCCGATGAATACTCCTGCTCCGTCAAGTCTGATCTCCTTACCCGGCATTGATCAACCGGATCGTGGTTTGATAAGGAAAACCGGAGTTATATAGAGGAATCCATCAAACCAAAAAAGGCGGTTAAAAAGCACGGGGTCCGCTTCGTTGTTTCAAAGCCGACCCCTCATCCGCCCCTACACTAATTCTAAAACAACCATGGGCGCAGCATCTCCGCGCCGCGGGCCTACTTTTACGATCCGCGTATAGCCGCCCTTACGTTCGGTGTATCGGCCGGCAATCGAATCAAATAACTTCTGCAATACTTCAGGCTGGTTAATGACCTCGGCGGCGATGCGCCGGGAATGTAGATCGCCTTTCTTGGCGAGGGTGATCATTTTCTCTGCGACCACTCTGGCTTCCTTGGCTTTGATCTCGGTGGTCATAATCTTTTCGTTGGCGAATAAGGCCGTGACCATACTGCGGAACAATGCAGTACGATGCGCCGATTCACGCCCCAGTTTACGTTTTAGCATCTCCCAAAATACCTCCTCTGTAACGGACTGTCAATTAAGTTCATTCCTCGGATTTACGTAATGAAAGCCCGAGACTGTTGATTTTTTGTTCTACTTCCTCCAGAGATTTCCGGCCCAGATTTCGGACTTTCATCATATCCTCCTCCGTCTTCCGGGTTAATTCCTCGACGGTGTTGATTCCGGCCCGTTTTAAGCAATTATAGGAACGAACCGAGAGATCGAGTTCTTCGATGGTCATCTCCAGAATCTTATTCTTGGACTCCTCTTCCTTCTCAACCATGATCTCGGTCTTGCCCGCGGTCTGGCTCAGATTGACAAAGAGCATCAAATGCTCGGTCATGATCTTGGCTGCAAGTGAAACTGCCTCCACCGGGCTGATACTACCGTCCGTCCAAACCTCTAAGATTAGTTTATCATAATCGGTGACTTGACCGACCCGTGTATGCTGGATGGTGTAGTTCACCTTTTGGACCGGCGAAAAACGGGCATCCACCGCAATGACGCCAATGACATTCTCGATGGTCCTATTCTTCTCCGCAGGGAGAAAACCCCGGCCCCGATCAATGGTGATCTCGGCGTTTAAAGATCCACCGCTCGAAACAGTGGCAATATAGAGATCGGGATTTAAGAGTTCAATATCACTGCTGACTTGAATGTCTGCAGCGGTAACTTTTTTTTCATTCTTGACACTGAGACGAACCTTTTTCGGACAATCACCATGGATCTTTACCAATAACTGTTTTAGGTTCAAAACAATATCGGTGGTATCCTCAACAACCCCCGGAATGGTTGAAAACTCGTGAAGCACCCCATCAATTTTAACAGATGTTACAGCATAACCCGGTAGGGAAGAGAGAAGGATCCGACGGAGCGAGTTGCCCAGTGTAGTCCCATAGCCTCTTTCTAAGGGTTCAATGACGAAAACTCCGTAACGGTCGTGGTCATCAGTTTCTTCTATGGTAATTTTGGGCTTTTCGATCTCGATCAATACTTAACCCTCCTTCTATAAACGCGCTCGCGCGCGCCAACGCCTTGTTACATACCATTCGCATATGGTTCTATGGAATAATGGGGG
>DASVMB010000004.1:0-8897 GCA_036384575.1 Bacillota bacterium | reverse complement strand
ATAAATGTAGCGGAATTCTGGTTAACCCCAAAAACAACCATATTCATCCTCATCAATAATTCTAAAAAATTCGTCCAACGTTTTTACTTCAGGGTCTGCCTCGTAACCGTGCCATTTTAGATCGGATCTTTGCCAGTAGATTTTCCAGACATCGTTTTTTTTGATATAAGTCGCTTTGGCAACGGGCTCTTCAATTGTCTTTTCGGGATTATTCCATAAAGGTCTGATTTCAAAGACAACGATACTGTTTCCATCAATGCAATAACCTATATCCAGTTCTTTTCGTATATGAACCGGGGGCCGCCGTTTATCAAGAAAAGATTTGGCAAGCTTTTCGATTCTTTTAAGTTCGATTTCGCTGAAAGCCACAGTTTTTTCTCCTTCCGAGTTCACAAAGATTACAAATACTTCTTCTTTCTCCGTTTATGTTTTCCTGTTTTATTTGATGAGCTTAACGCAAAATCCTTCTTTCTTTGTCCGGTTTTGAAAAAACGGTTAATTCATTGAAAATTAATAACATAATCAACAACCATCAACATGCAGGAAAATCCATCCAGACAGCGAATATATGTTCTAAACTTTCGAAAGAGGAACGACATTTGAAACTCACTAAAGATTATATTGACTCCTTGGCTCCAAATCAAAACGCCATCCAAAACGCGCAAGGCCTGGTCAATAAGAATCATTTCGTCAGCTTATTCCAAACGCAGGATGAGACGCTTTTGTTTGGGGAGTGTTCGGGAAGCGGTTCATCCAACTACCGGGTTTCCGTCGATTTCATCAAGCCGGAAAGTCCGGTATTCCGGTGTACCTGTCCCAGCCGGCAATTCCCATGTAAACATTCGTTAGGTCTGATGTACGCTCTCAGCGCCGGCCAAAAGTTTAATGTCGGGGAAATTCCGCCGGAAGTCGCCGAACTGCGGGAAAAGGCCGAAAAAAAGGCGGCCCGGCAGGAACAACGAAAAAACAACCCCGAACCGGCCGCACCGAAAAAGGTTAACCAAGCCGCATTGGTAAAGAAGATCCAGGCTCAGTTGCAGGGGATCGACTTGCTGGAAAAGATGCTTCATCATCTGGTCCGTTCCGGGCTAGGTACTCTCGATCCCAAATCGCTCCAAATCTTTGATGAGCAGGCCAAGCAACTCGGCGATCTTTATTTGCCGGGAGCCCAGAATCTCTGGCTGGAACTGCTCTGGGAGTTCGAACAGGATGAGCCATTGGAAACTAAATATAACCGTGCTTTGCCCCGTTTACTCAAGGTTTACGCCCTGATTCGTAAAGGCCGGGAATACTTAACCAAAAAGTCGGCTGATCCCTTGAATATCGTGGATGTGGAAACTCCCATCGAGGAGCTTCTGGGACATGCCTGGCAGCTTACGGAACTTCGCGATGGCGGCCGGGTGGAAAAAGACGTCGAGCTGGTTCAGCTCAGTTTTAACAGCTGTGTCGTGGAAGCCCGCCGTGAATTTGTGGATACCGGAGTCTGGCTGAACCTGCGATCCGGGATGATCCAGGAAACCCGCAATTATCGTCCTTTTAAGGCTTCAACTCATATCCGGGAAGATGATTCCTTCTTTCAAATCGTTCAGGTGAAAGAACTGTTCATCTACCCCGGGGAACTTAACCCCAGAATCCGTTGGGAGGAGTATACCAGCCGCGAATTTACCCCGGCGGATTTAAAAAAAGTCCGGTCTCTGGCGGCCGAATCTTACGCCGATACGGTTAGAACCATCAAAAATGAGCTGAAAAACCCTTTGGCCGGCAAAAACCCGGTCCAATTGTTGCGTTTTTCAAAATTGGGCGCAGTCTGCGGCCGGCCGGTACTGGAGAACAAAGACGGCGAACGGCTGGTGCTAAGCGATATTCCGCAAGGCTCCGAACCTCCAAGTACCCAATTGTTGAGCCTGTTGGATAAGTCCGACCTCGGCGAGGGGGCGGTTTTAGTCAGGTTTGAGCATGATTTGAATGCCCGGGCCTTACAGGCCCAACCGCTCAGCATTATTTCAGATACGGGTATCAAACGTTTAACATATTGATTGCAGGACTGGAGTTCAACCCATGAGCATAGAGACACTGTATGAACTGGATCGTGAAATCGGGCGCTTAATGATCGCCGGAAGCGACTTGGCAGCCGGGGATTTTCGGTTGGAACGGCTGTTACCCCCGCTTAAACAAACGGGAACCCAATTACCGGTATTCGCACGGATTGCCGGTTTAGTAGAGCAAGTGATCCAATCCCCGCCGGAACAGTCGGCCGGCAATTTGCTGGAGTTAACCAATCTACTCCACGCCGTGCTGTATACCCAGGGTGAAATCGGATGCCCGGGTGATCTGGAACCGATAACGGTTACGACTTTGGCCGGGTGTACCCGCACCTATGTTCCCTACCGGCGGTTGAGGCCGGTTATTGAGGCGCTGACCACGAAGGGCGGCGGCCGTCTGGAGATAATCAGCGAGGCCGATCGGGACGGATTGTTTCAGGATCTGCGTCTGATCCATCCGTTAATTCAGGCTTTGGATGATTCCTACCCCGAAGTGGCCGACCTGGTCTTTGAGATCCTGCAGCGTAACGGGGAAAGTATCCTGCCTTTGTTGATTACGGATTACCATCCCGAAGGCGGCAGAAGCGATGCCCGGAAACTGGAGCTCATCGCCGCCATCAAGGGAACCGGCGCCAAGGAGCTTTATCTGGAAGCCGTAGAACGCGGCTCGACTGTGGTCAAAGTAGCTGCGATCAAAGCCTTAAAGGCTGTGCCGGAAGCGGAACCGCTCCTCCAGGACCTCATTAAAGACCGTAAAAAAGAGATCCGGGAGGCCGCGACCGAGACTTTGAAACAGATGCATCCCTTCGCTCAAAAGATAAAAGAGCTCAAGAAAGCGATAACTAAGTCATAACCCCTTTCATTTCAATACTACGAGGAGTGTTGAATCCATGCAAAACCAAGCCATTTTACGGCTTCCGGCCGAAATTCTTTATGCCGGGGAGATTCAAGCCTTAAAAGCTGCCGAAAAGGATCCGGTTCCCGCCGGTTGGCAGATGTCCCCCCGTTCGGTACTTGCCTTTATAACCGGCGGGAAAGCCGGCGGGACTGAGATCACCCCCAAGTATGTCGGGAACCGGCGCTTGGTGGAGATGGCCATTGCGACCCTGGTTACTGATCGGGCCCTGCTCCTCATCGGTGAGCCGGGAACCGCTAAATCGTGGCTCTCCGAGAATTTGGCCGCCGCCATTCACGGCGACTCGGGAAAAACGATCCAGGGAACTGCCGGAACTACCGAGGAACAGATCCGCTATACCTGGAATTACGCCATGCTGCTGGCCCAGGGGCCTTCGGAGGCGGCCCTGGTGAAAAGCCCGATCTTCCGTGCCATGGAATGCGGCGGGATCGTCCGTTTTGAAGAAATCTCCCGTTGCGCCTCGGAGGTTCAGGATGCCTTAATCTCGATCCTTTCCGAAAAACGCATCGCCATCCCGGAGTTGGCTACGGAGGTTGCCGCTACCAAAGGCTTTTCTTTGATCGCCACCGCCAATACCCGCGACCGGGGTGTGAACGAGATGTCGGCCGCCTTAAAACGGCGTTTTAATATTATTGTCCTGCCGACCCCCGCCGACCTGCAAACGGAGATGGCCATCGTTCAAAAACGCGTTCAGGAATTGGCAACCAACCTGCAACTTCAGGCGGCCCTTCCGTCCGATGAGGCTTTCCTCAAAGTGGTCACCATCTTCCAGGAGTTGCGGAACGGGATGACCCTTGACAGCAAGGAAAAGATCAAGCCCCCCAGCGGTGTGATATCCACTGCTGAGGCGATTTCTCTCTTGACCAACAGCATGGCCCTGGCTGGAAGTTTCGGCAACGGCAAGATCACCGAGGCGGATTTGGCCGCCGGACTTCAGGGAGCCATCGTGAAAGACGAGGATAAGGACCAGGCTGTGTGGCTCGAGTATCTGGAAAATGTGATGAAAAAGCGTGGCGCGGAATGGCGCAGCCTCTATAAAGCCTGCCGGGAGATGAATTCTTGAACTCGGTAGCGAAAGGCCCCCATATCTTTGGAATTCGCCACCTTTCTCCCGGAGGGGCTTATCATCTGCGGGCTTTTTTGGATCAAGTCCGGCCGACCATCGTCCTGATCGAAGGACCTTCCGATGCAGTGGCCGAAATCCAATACCTGACCGGTCCCGAGGTCAAACCACCGGTAGCGATCCTGGCCTATACCACGGAATTGCCGGTGCGTACTCTCCTGTACCCTTTCGCCGTTTATTCTCCGGAGTACCAAGCCCTGGTATGGGCCAGGGAACACCAGGTTGAAGCCCGTTTTATCGATCTGCCCACTGCCGTTTTTCTCTCTCTGGAGTCGGTCACCGGCCATGAAGATGCAGCGGCTCCGGAGGGCGGGATGGGGCGTATTTACCGGAAATGGGCTGAGCTTGCCGGTGAGAGCGATCATGAGACATACTGGGAACGGTATTTTGAACACAATCTGAATCCCAATGCCTATCAGACAGCTGCTTGGGAATTTGGCCGCAGCCTGCGGGAACTTGACAATCAATCTCCGGCCGAAACGGCTGAAAATTTGATCCGTGAATCCTTCATGCGCCGCCAAATTCAAAATGCCTTGGCAGCCGGCCACGATTCCGATAAAATCGTAGTGGTAACCGGGGCTTATCACGCTTCCGCCCTGGCAACGGCCGGGGAGGCGATGACGGATGAGGAGATCGCCGGATTACCGAGGCTGGGCAGCAAACTAACATTGATGCCTTATTCGTATTATAAGCTTTCGACGCAGTCAGGTTACGGCGCAGGCAATCATGGACCGGCCTATTTTGAAATCCTCTGGCAATACATGAGGGAAGGCCGGATGGATCTGTTTCCGGTTCATTATTTAACGGAACTCGTTTCGTACCTGCGGGAAAACGGGACTTACCGGTCGCCGGCCGAGGTTATTGAGGCGGTCCGGCTGGCCAACTCTTTGGCCGCCTTGCACGACGGCTCCGCTCCGACACTTAAGGATTTGCGTGATGCGGCCACGGTCTGTTTGGGACACGGAGACTTGGGGGTTATCGCGGATGCGGCTGCCCGGACCGAAGTGGGTACGGCCATCGGCCAATTGCCGGAAGGAGTAAGCCAGACTCCGGTCCAAGACGATTTTAACCGGGAGCTGCACCGGTTAAAACTGGAGCGGTATAAAACTACAGTCGCCGCCGATCTGGACCTCGACTTGCGGGAGAACCGCCGGGTCAAATCGGAGGAAGCCGCTTTCCTCGACTTACAGCGTTCCTGTTTTTTGCATCGCTTGGAACTGTTGGGAATCCCCTTTGCCCACTCCCGGCAGGTCAACCAGCAGGCTGCCACTTGGGCCGAGGCTTGGGTCTTGCAGTGGACGCCTGAAGCGGAGATTGGTTTGGTGGAATCCACCTTACGCGGCGAGACCATAGAGCTTGCTGCCTCGTTTCTCTTGAAAGAACGGTTGGACGCGGCCCGGGGGGTCAAAGACGCCGCGTTACTGATTCGGGAGGCCGGCGAGTGCGGCTTGATGGCCTCCATGGAACAAGCCCGGTCCGTTCTCCAAGGTCTGGCGGTAGATTCAGGGGATTTTTTAGAGATTGCCGCGGCTGCGCGGGAACTGGCAACGGTGATTGGTTACGGGGATATCCGCCGCTATGATGCATCATATTTTATCCCCCTGATGCAGCAGCTGTTTTTGAAAGGGGCTTTATTGCTCATGGATGCCGCCAACTGTAATACCGAGGCGGCCCTGGCAGTCATCACCGGTATTAACCATTTGAATCTGGTGGCCCTGGAGCATTTCGAAACGGTTGATGAAGAGCTTTGGCTCGCCAAATTGACGGAGCTTTCGCGGCGGGACGACCGCAATCCGACCCTTTCCGGTCTGGCCTGCGCCATTTTGCTGGAACGCAACCGGATAGGTAATGAACAGTTGGCCGGGGAAGTCCAGAGGCGTCTCTCCCCGGGAATCGATGCCGATCTGGGCGCCGGCTGGTTTGAGGGTCTGGCCTTGCGGAACCGGTACGCCCTGTTATCCCGGAACATCCTTTGGGAACAGCTGGCCGCCTATGTATCCTCCTTGGATGAACTGCAGTTTCGCAGGGCTTTGGTGTATTTACGGCGGGCCTTCGGCGGTTTTAGTCCGGCCGAAAAACGCAGCATCGCCGAAGCGCTGGGAAACGTCTGGGGAATGAGCGGGGTGGACACGAGCGACCTGCTTAACCGCCCCTTGTCCGAAGAAGAAAAACAAAAGGTCGAATCATTGAAAGATTTCGATTTCGAGGATATTTGACATGGCTGATGTTGATATCGAACAGCTCAAACGCTGGCGCTTGATTCTGGGAAACCATTCCCAGGAGACACTGGATGGATATGCCCCCGGGAAAATCGCGCTGAACCGGGACGAGCAAATCATGGATGACGCCTTGGCTGCGATATACGATGAAACGGATCCCGGGTCATCCGGCCAAGCAGGTTCGCCGCGTTCTGCCGGGCTTGGGCCTTCCTCACCCCATCTCGCCCAATGGCTGGCGGATATCCGCACCTTCTTTTCTCAGGATTTGGTTTCGGTAATTCAAGCCGATGCCATTAACCGGAAGGGTTTGACCCAGCTTTTCTTCGAGCCGGAGATCCTCAAAAACGTGCAACCCGATATCGCTATGGTAGCCACCCTGCTTTCACTCCGGGGCCGGATCCCGGAAAAAACCAAAGATACCGCCAGGGAATTGGTCAAGGCGGTGGTGGCGGAGATTACCCGCAAGCTGGGGAATGAAATTCGCCAGGCGGTCACCGGCGCGCTCAATAAAAAGAATCATTCCCCCATTCCCAGCGCAGCCAGTATCGACTGGAAATATACCATCAGTCGCAATCTCAAAAATTATAACCAGGAATACCGGATGCTGATTCCCGAGCGTTTCTATTTTTACGGCCGCAATCAACAGGCCAATCGCTGGACAGTCATCCTGGATATGGATCAAAGTGGATCGATGGCCGACTCCATCATCTACGGCTCGGTGGTTGGATCGATCTTTGCCGGTCTGCCTGCATTGAATACCCGGATCGTGGCTTTCGACACCGAAGTGGTGGATCTCACCGACCAGTGCGCCAATGACCCGGTGGAGATGCTCTTCGGCATTCAGTTGGGCGGCGGTACGGATATCAATAAGTCCGTCGCATACTGCCAGCAGTTTGTGAAGGATCCGGCCCGGACCATGTTCATTCTGCTTACCGATCTCTATGAGGGAGGCAATCAAGCCTCGCTGATTAAACGACTTGAAGATCTTCATCAATCAGGCGTTAAGGTAATCTGCCTGCTCGCCCTCTCGGATCAAGGCGCCCCGGTTTATGACGAATCATCCGCCCGCAAAATCTCCCAGCTGGGTATTCCCTGCTTTGCCTGTACTCCCGGATTATTGCCGGAGTTTATCGAAGGCGCGTTAAAAGGCGGGGATTTAATGGCATTGGCTAAGCAAGTAGGTGGAAAACGCAGTAACCGTCACTAAATGATTATTTCACTTGATTCATCAAAGAAAGAATGGTACATTTGTTTTTAGGAAAAATTTATCAGTTGCTTTCAGGTCATTGAAAAACCTGATATTTTTTTCAACTTTAAAGTAAAAGGTGGCATGAAGACAAATGGTTCTGGAGAGGTATATCCCGACGGGAAATGAGATGATTTCTTTGCCCGATATCCGGGAGAGGGATGGCGCGATCATGGGCGTCACTTTTCTTCATATGGGGTACAAGGGCATGATTGAAATCCGGGGTGACTCAAATCCGGACGGTTCGGATGAAAACCCCTTGTTGAAACCTTTTATGATGATGGATGGCAGGGAGGAACCGATCGTTCAGTTGACCTGGGAGCGATTGAATTACTGGATACCGTGTTTCAAAGCGAAGTGCGGCAATTTGGAGATTAGCGGCACCATTCTTGCGCCGGTGGGCGAGAGGGGTTTCATCTATAGTCTGAAAGTAATCAACAGGGATGTCGCAGCGCAAGAATTCAAGCTGGGTTTGCGGGGGTGCTGGAGCAGAACCATTCATGAAATCAATGAAAGTAAGGAAATAAACGCCGCGAAATATGTTTATCGAAGCCTTTGGAACGACAGTCTGGTTTTTGACCTTAGGGATACCGTAAATATCTTTTCCTTTGCGCCTATCTTTGAGGATCAGATCGAGCTGACTTATCATCAGACTGAGCTTTCAAGCAAAAAAGTTGACTTTACCTTGGGTAAAAGTATGTTATTGGCGCCGGGCGAGGAATCGATTGTTAATTTCTATTGGGGATTCGGTTTTGAGGAGGTAGGCTCGACCACGGCGGCCAAGGAAATGCTGCGGAAGGGTTATCAATATGAACTTGATGCCACGAAAAATTGGCTACTTAAACGTTTAAGGCTGACCGGCGAGCGGGATATGGACAGGATATTGAATACCAATTTATTCTTCACCTTCTTTTTTGCCTCCGGAGTTACCCTGGATACCGAGGAATTTGCGCTGGTGACCTCCAGAAGTCCGCGATATTACGTAAGTGCCGCATACTGGGATCGGGACAGCCTGTTATGGAGTTTTCCCTCGATCCTACTGGTGGACAGTGAATATGCCAAGGAAATGTTAAGCTACGCATTTTCAAAACAGATTAAGAATGCCGGAGTCCATAGCAGATATATCGACGGGACGGTTTTAGAGCCCGGTTTCGAACTGGATGAGTTATGCGCTCCGTTGCTGGCGTTGTATAATTACGTGAAACATACCGGCGATTATGAGATCTTAAGCGAGGAGAGCATAAAAAAGGGTATTGCGAGAATATTAACGACGCTGCAATCGAAGAAACATCCTGAAACGGATCTTTATGAAACATTCCTGCAACCCACCGACGATCTCAATGTATATCCG
>DASVMB010000003.1:0-4129 GCA_036384575.1 Bacillota bacterium | reverse complement strand
GTTGAGACAATAACGGATATTGAGTTGCTTCCGGTCAATATCGGGAGTTAGTTTGAGATGTTCGAGATGGATCGGAGACACCGGTTCCATCCATACCGACTGCCAAATTCCGCTCACCCGAGTATACCAGCAGCCCCAGGGTTTGTCCTTGGCGTTTTGCTTTCCCCTGGGTTGACTGATACTGTCGCGGTCCACCACACGAATCGTGACCTCGTTCAATCCCGGTTGTAATAAAGCAGAGATCTCCATGTGAAACGAGGCATAACCGCCGCGGTGAGAACCGGCCAGACAGCCGTTGATCCATACGAACGTCTCATAATCGCAGGCTCCAAAATGGATTATCACTTGTTTGCCTGCCCAATCGCTGGGAATGGTGAAAAAACGATGATACCAGATGACGGGGTGGATCGCGGGATCCCCGATACCGCTAAGGGGACTTTGATAAGGGAATGGTACAATAATTTTTTTCGTAAACGATTTAGGGTCATGTGCCCAATCTTTGACCAAGCCTTGGTCCTGATCATCAAAGGCAAATTCCCATTCGCCATTCATTCCGATCCAATCATGACGCACTAAATCGGGGCGAGGATACTCGCTGCGTAAAATCATGTTGCTTCTTCCTCTCTGTTGATGAAACTAGAAACCATTGTAAACGTTTAACAAAAAGATCAGACTTCACCCATTATTATTACGATTCAATTTACCCGGGTTGGAAGCGAGAGGTTACCCTTTAACCCCATCGATAGCCCGGGTTGAAGCTCTCACCACCAATTCAGTCTTGATTACACACCGGTAATTTCCAATGGTCTCACCCTGCAGAACCCGATCCATTAAATTCATCGCGGTCTCACCGATCTCTTCTTTCGGAATCCTAACCGTAGTCAAAGGCGGATCGTTATATTGGGCCCAATCGATATCATCGATTCCCACAACGCTTAATTCCTTCCATCCCCCATTCTCTGGGGAACGGAGACCCCGGAGTGTGCCAATCGCAATTAAGTCATTTGCAGTGATTACGGCCGTGGGGCGAAGCGAATCCGGAAGCTCAGACCAGATCGAAATTGCTTCTGCCCCGGCATCTAAATCTCCTTTAAAATCGGCCGATTCATACTCCATTTTCGAGATGAACTCCTGATCCGGAAATCCCTTGAGACCGTAATAATCCGACCAGCGCCTGAAGGCATGCCGTCGCTCCTGCAATTGAAAGGATTCATTTTTTATTGAAACAAAGCCAATTCGTTGATGTCCCAACCGGACCAGGTGTTCCATGGCTTGATGCACCGCCAGATCATTATCCACATAAATGGTGGGATAAACATCCCTATCCAAAGGAAAATACGGTTCGATTGCAACCAACGGAACCCGCTTCGCGGCTACCATGTCAAGTACAGTTTCCGGAACCGGGCCTTGGGTGATGAGACCCGCCACCGCTCCGTCAAGTAAGGCATCGAGAGCGCCGAGGTTCTGATTGGTAAGAGCCAGATAGGACAAGTAGTAACCCCTGCTCAATACCTCGTTCTGAATACCGTGTAACATATGACTGAAGAATGGATGGGGAATGAACCAGTCCCTGTCGTTCCCTTCAGCCCATAAGGCGAACAAGATCGACTTGATACCGTTGCCCAGGCGTAGATTACGGGCCGAGTGATCCGGCCTGTAATTCAACTCTGTAATAGCCTCTATAACCCGCTGCCGTGTCTCATCCGAGATGCCGGATTCGGGGAACTTGCCATTTACAACCCGGGAAACTGTGGCAATGGATACCTGGGCCTTTTTGGCCACATCTTTTAAGGTTGTCAACTTGATTCTCCCAAGAACGTTGTAAACGTTTAACTTATATTATCAATTTCTCCACCTCTCACCGAATTCCTCCTTCTGCGAACAAAAAAATAATTTATTTGCTCAGAAACCATAACATCCCTGGCTAACTGAAATCCGGCTGCTTGAAAACGTTTAATATTGTTTCTTTATTGATCCGCTCAGCTTATGTGTCTGTCCGCATCATTCCGTTCATTCCATTGATTCATTGAATTACCTCTTAAGTTTAAACCTGAAATTGCAGGAAATGGCCGATTGGATAAAGAATAGTTAGCGTTAAATCTATTGACGAAAGATGATCCGCTGATAATTGCTTGAAATAAAGAAATAAAAGAGATCCATTCGGATGAATATTCAAGTCAACCTGAGGTTAAGATGGGACATAAAGTATGGAAAGTTGCAAATCCCTTATCGGATCAAGCGTTACAACTGGCAACGGTTCTCGGTGTCTCACCATTGCTCGGTCAGCTGTTATTGAACCGCGGCATCACCGAGCCTGAAACGGCTGCCGCTTTCTTAAAACCCGAACTCAGCCAATTACATGATCCGTTCCTTCTCCCCGGTATGGAGCGTGCCATCTCCCGAATCCAGCAAGCGATACGGGTTCAAGAACCGGTGCTCGTTTATGGCGATTATGATGTGGACGGGATTACCTCCGTGGCATTGCTTATCCGGGTAATGGCCAGGCTGATTCCGGGAAAACTACTCTACTATATCCCTAAGCGGCTCGAAGAAGGTTACGGCCTGCATACGGAATCCCTTGAAAAAGCGCTTGACCGCGGGGTTAGCCTGATTATCACCGTGGATTGCGGAATCAGCGCTTTGGAAGAAGCAACCTATCTCAAATCAAGAGGAGTCGACCTCATCATCACCGATCATCACGAGCCTCCGGCGATCTTGCCGGAGGCTTATGCCATCATAAACCCGAAACTCCCCGGCGGAGCATATCCTTTCACCCAATTGGCCGGGGTGGGAGTGGCCTTCAAACTCCTGCAGGGATTGGTCAGACCCTTCCCCGAGCTGGAACCCCGGCTCCTTGACAATCTGGATCTGGTGGCTTTCGGAACAGTGGCGGATATTGTACCGCTCGTGGGTGAAAACCGAGTTTTGGTCAAATACGGCCTGGAACGACTGGAAAAGACGGGGAATGCCGGAATTCAGGCATTAATTGAAGTTGCCGCCGTAAAGAACCGTCCTGTGGGTTGCAGCCAAATCGGTTATGTACTGGCACCCCGGATCAATGCCGCCGGCCGGATGGGTAACCCCAGCGTGGCTGTGAAACTCTTTTTAACCTCTGATCCAGCCAAGACGCAAGAGTACGCCAGGGAACTTGAGAACCAAAACCAACTGCGCCAGGAGATCGAAAACCGGGTTCTCACGGAAGCCCAGGAACAATTACGGAACAGTCCGGGTTTGTTGGATGGCCGCGCGCTGGTGCTTGCCGGCGATAACTGGCATCTTGGTGTCATTGGCATCGTTGCCTCCAAGCTGGTTGAGATCTATAATAAACCCGTAATCCTCATCGGTCTTGACGGGGATGAAGGCCGCGGTTCGGGCCGGAGCATCGCGGGATTTAATCTTTTTCAAGCCGTGGAAAAATGCGGTCATTTTTTGAATCAATTCGGTGGTCATGAATTCGCCGTCGGACTGGGAATTCGTCGGGACCGGGTTTCTGAATTTCGCGAAGCGTTTATGGAGTTTGCCAAGGAACGGCTGACCGCGGAGGATTTAACTCCTGTTTTGAAGGTGGAAAGTATGATGCCTTTGGATGGCCTTACCCTGGATTTGGTCAAGGAGTTGAATCTTCTGGCTCCGTGCGGTCCCAGTAATCCCGTACCCGTGCTGGGATGCCGCTCGCTCCATCTCATATCCTTTAAAAATGTCGGTGAAAACGGGAAACATCTTAAATTGACCGTAACCGATGACCGTGTGGTCAAGGAGGCCATTGGGTTCAACTTGGGATTCGTCAACCAGGAATTGGCAGCCACCCCAGAGGTGGACGTGGCCTTCTCCCTCGAGGAAAACTCTTGGAACGGCGTAGTTCAAGTACAGTTAAATCTGAAAGATGTTGTGTGTAACCGGGAGGCTATCGGCAGTGAATGAACCGGTAACCATCGAAGAACTCCTGAAAAAGATCGGCGATACCAAACCGGACGCAGATCTCATAAGATCAGGTCCGCCTATGAATTTGCCAAAACCGCCCACGAGGGGCAGAAACGGGATTCGGGAGAAGACTTTATCCAACACCCCCTCGAGGTGGCGTCCCTCACTTATGACCTGGGCATGGATACCACCTCCATTATGGCTGCCT
>DASVMB010000002.1:0-18746 GCA_036384575.1 Bacillota bacterium | reverse complement strand
TTGGTAAAACATGCCGAATCTCGTTCCTTTGACACTGAGAACGGAGTTTACCATACCTATTTTTACCACAGAGTCAGTAAATGGCGGGAGTGCAACCAAGCCTTGGGGAGCACCGTAAAGCCGGAAGGACCGATACCGGTTTGGCCGGAAGCATTTGAGCAATACCGGTTGCCCCATTTTCTCGAAGGGCAGGTCCATGCATTGCGATGTATGGAGGACAAAGACCGTTCCCAAGATTTGTACCGGGCGGTCCGGGAAAGCGCTCTCTTTGACCGGGAACTTGGTATGTATAAGGTATGCGCCGATCTCTCCGGGGCTCCGCAAGAACTGGGACGGATCCGGGTTTTTCCCAGGGGGTGGCTGGAGAACGAATCCATCTTCTTGCATATGGAGTATAAGTATCTACTGGAGCTTCTGCGGAGCGGTCAAACTTCCGAGTTTTTCGCCGCACTTCCCGAAGTCCTGGTCTGTTTCGCCGATCCGGCAAAGTACGGCCGGAATCCATTGGAGAATTGTTCGTTCATCGTCAGCAGCGCTTATCCCCGTGCGGAGATGCACTGCAACGGTTTTGTGGCCCGGTTGAGCGGCTCCACAGCCGAAATGCTAAATCTCTGGCTTTGGATGAGCTTTGGTCCGCGGCCTTTCCGGCTGAATGACGCCGGGGATCTGGAATTGATTTTTGAACCTATCTTAGACAGCCGGTTTTTTAGCCACTCTGCAGCAGAGGTGGAGATAAACGGTACGGAGGGCGCCATTTCTGCTCAATTGTCTGCGGATAATTACGCGGCTATATTTTTAGGCCATACCCTGGTAGTCTACCAGAATCCCTCCCTGCGGCCGACTTTTGGCCCGGACGCGGCCAAAGTCCGCAATTGCCTGCTTTATTTCAGGGACGGCCAAAAGTTAGAGATTACAGGGCCGCGGATCTCCGGTGAACCGGCCCGTCAGGTTAGAGCCGGGCTTGTGGAAAGGATCGAGCTCTATCTGGAGTAATGGTGGGCTATAATAATCTTTTAGCTTTATTTTTATTACAGGGGTAGCCATCTTATTGGGCCCGGTTGTAAATGTCGGTTCGTTCCTTTTCGGTAAGGATTTTTTCAACGAGTAACGCGATGACCAAAACTGCGATTAGGCTGGTTAGAAATTGAATTAGAGTAAATTGCCAGCCTAGCGAGGATACTTCGAATAAGAACAGGGGAATTCGGAGACTCGAGGAGGAACATAAAAAGATTAAGATATTTGAAAGTTTGCAGCCTTTTTTCAGTAACATCCCGGTCATTGGCAATAATCCATATAAGGGAACTGCGGTAATAGCCCCTAATAGTAAAGCGATCAGAGCACCGCGGCCTTTCGAATGTTCACCCATGATTCGAATCATGGTCTCTTTGGGCACCCATACATCCAGTAAACCCATGAAGATGAAGATGGGTGTTAACATGAAAATGATACTAGGCAGGTTGTTCCAAGAAAGCGCTAAAGATTTTTCACCGATTCGCGGATTAAAAATAAGTAACAGGAGGGTAATGCCTAAAACAGTTATTAAAAAGGGGTCGTGCAAAAGATTTTTTTTCATGACAATATCATTCCGATGATCCAAGCGCTGATGAAGGAGAATATGAAGAATACGCAATTTCGGAACAGGGCTACCTTCATTCCGAGATATTTGGCTTCTAAGGGTATAGTCATAAATCCAACTGTAGTGAGGGTTGAGATGAACACCGCCATCTGCATCAGGCCCGCTCCGTTTTTTAATAACTCGACCGCAATCGGAAAGGCGATTAAAACCGGCATGATGGTAAACGAACCGGTTAACGCCGACAGGATCAGCCCTGGCAAGCCCGATTGTGAACCGATGATCGCCTCGATAGTTTTGGGATTTAAAAAGGCCAGAATCATTCCAACCAGGAGCAAAATCGCGATAAATTGCGGTAATAGGCCCACAAAAATATTTAAAGCCTTTTTCAAGGCTAAAATCGTTTTCGGAGCGTCTTTTGTAAATGATATGATTAGTAACAGTATTGCTAAAACATACATAATGACCGGGAATATCATAAAAACCGGCTCCCTAGTTTGAATATATTGATAGTATATAGCATCAGGCAAAGAGTGTCAATTGTATATGTTTGAAACCAATTTTGAATTATTTTACGATTGATTCCGGCGGAACTGATGAAAAGCTCAACTTTGAATGCGGTAATAAGTCATGACGGGTATGCCCTTTTCTAAATTCAAAATATCATGACTCATTTGTTTTAGGGTATATTCAAAAGCATTCAGCTTTTCCTGTATTTCTTTTCTCTTGCCATTGAGGGCTGAGCGAAGCTCCTCCTGGGAATGTCCTCTTCCAATTCCAGAATGGCTTTGATTTCTTCCAGAGAAAAATGATATGATTTCAGATGGTTGATAAAGAGCATCTTTTGGAGTTGCCTGACGGAATAATACCTGTAATCGTTTTCGGAATTAATCTCATCAGGAATGATTAATCCGATTTCTTCATAATATCGCAGCGTTTTTGTGGATACTTCGCAAACTTTCGAGAATTCCCCGATCGACAGCAAGAAACCACCTTCGTTCTTACTATAAATGCTTTGTTCAACTCTACTTTACACCTTCCCCTAAGGACAAAGTCAACTGTCCTTATAAATTGTTTAAATAAAAAGAGTCGTTTACCCCGGTAAATGTAAAAATACACATTAATTTTATGATAGAATGAAGACATTAAAAAGTTACATCACCATTCAGAAACAGGCCCAGGGGCAACTGCCGGAACAGCAAAAGGCGTCACAAATTGTGGAGAAATCATCCGAATGAAACAACGCATTTTAAAGCGGAAGCTAATTAGTGCGGAGCTTAAAAAGATTTTTGATTATCGGCTGACAGTTGTAGTGGCGGCGATGGGTTACGGCAAAACCACGTCGGTAAAGACTTTTCTTTATGAAGCGGAGGCTGATTATGTCTGGCTTTCCGTGGACAGCGACGAAGCTTCCCCCCAATACATTTGGGATTGTCTAACTCGCCAGTTGGCCAAGGTCAAACCGGATCTCGGAGATAGGCTTAATGCTTTGGGTTTTCCCATTGACGCGCCGCAACGGGATAGAGTAGTCGGGGCTATTGTCGAATATGCATTTTCGACCAACACAGTATTGGTAATTGATGACTATCATTTAGCCCGCTCCCCCGAATTGGACCGGCTGCTTGAGAGAATTGTCCGATCGGATATTAGCGGGTTGCATATTGTGCTTATTTCTAGGACCAAGCCGGAGTTGAACACCGAGGAGTTACAGCTGAAGGGATATTGTTGTCTGTTTGAGAGCGATTTGTTCGAACTGTCTAAACAAGAAATTAAAGAGTATTTCAAGTTATTCGGAAAAGATATTTCCGATGATACTTCCGGGCAGGTGCACGGTATCTCCGAGGGTTGGATTACAGCTGTTTATTTGATGATTCAAAGGTATTGCGAGACCGGGAAGTTGGAGATGGGAAAGAATATCGAAGTTTTGATCGAAAAAGCGATTATGTCCCGGTATACTCCTGAAGAAGCAAAGTTATTGATCGCCCTTTGTATCCTTAATTATTTTACACCCGAGCAGGCCGTCTATGTTACCGGCAACCCTGCCGCCGCCGGAACCATCCAAAGGTTATGTTTGGACAATTCCTTGATCCGTTACGACCAGAGGACTGAAACCTACAAAATACACCATATTTTCAGCGGTTATTTGCAAAAGCTGCTGAAAGAACGGTTTAGCGGCACGGAACTCCAAAAGCTGTTCAGGCGCGCCGGTGAGTGGCATATTCAAAATGGAGATGTCCTATCGGGTTTGATGGCCTTTTTGAAAGCTAAGGAGTACGACCTGATTTTAACGGAGTTTGAAAAACCCGGCATCACCAAAATAGTCGACCGGTACCCTCAGTCAATCGTAAAGTTGTTTGAGCAAATTCCCCCCGCGGTGAAATACCGCCATCCCCTCGGCTATCTGCTCTACGCCGATTTTTATCTTAGCAACATTGATATGGAGGACGGGACGGAACTCCTGGCCCAAATTGAAAAATATTACCGGGATGATTTAGCTACGCCTCCTGATTTGAAAAATCGTATCTTCGGTGAGATTGAGCTTTCCAGGACTTTTGTTTATTTTAACGATCTCCGAAAGATGCATGAATGCCAGTTAAAGGCGTACCAACTGCTTGACGGCGGTTCTTCAATAGCTAATAAAGATATGATATTTACTTTCGGCTCCCCCCATCTCCTTTATCTTTATTACCGGGATCGGGGTGAGCTGCGTTGGATTGCGGACTATGCCGATCAAGTATTTCATTATTACAGTGAGGTATCTCATGGATGCGGAACGGGGTTTGAATACTTGGTCAATGCCGAATATTACCTGGAAACCGGGGACTTCGCAGAGGCTGAAACGTACGCGCAGAAAACAATTTATAAAGCCCAGACCATGGCGCAGGTTTCTATTATCATCTGCGCCAATCTGACACTGGCCAGGTTGTATGCGGCCCAAGGCAGATTTGCCGAGGTCGTAGAGTTAATCAATGATCTGTATGCCGGGGTGGATGAGGAGAACAGCCCCGTTTTATACGGCGCCGTTGATTTGCTCTCAGGCTATGTCGGAGCCGTTCTGGGCGAGCCGGGGTTGATCCCCGGATGGCTTAAAACGGGGGACATGGAGCAGAGCCGGATATTGTACCAGGGATTGGGTTTTAATTACATCGTTCATGCCAAAGCGTTATTGCTTGAGGGAAACTATTTGAAACTGGAAGTGCTTTGCGAGGAGATGCAGCAAATATTCACCCAGTTTAACAATCTCTTCGGCTTTTTGCACGTCCATATCATGAATGCCGCAGTCCAATACAAGCTCTACGGGATGGAAAAAGCCCAAAACGCGCTGGAAACGGCCTTAGAGATCGGCAGGGCCGACGGGATAATTCTGCCCTTTGCCGAATACGGGGTTTATATCCTTGATATTTTGAAAGCTCTGAAAAATGATTCCGGAAATGACACCTATCTGGACAAGCTGATAAAGGAAGCATCCCGTTATTGCTCAAACCTGGAGCTTCTTGCCGGTGAGAAAACGGCTGCGGGAGAGCTGACCGAACGTGAACGGGAAATACTGCGGCTGGTGGGGGAGGGCCAATCCAACCGGGAAATCGCCGCCGGGCTGTATTTGGCGGAGATTACGGTCAAAAAAAATATCAGCTCCATCTACAGGAAATTGGGGGTTGAAGGACGGGCGGCGGCCGTGAAAAAGGCGCTGGAGTTGAAACTGATCTGAGCCGGTTTGAATGGAACTCAACCCCTGGCTCCTTCTTTTCCGAGAGCGCTCTTGCGAGAGCGCAAGAGAAAGGGAAAAGGCAGTGTCGAAGAAGAATTGGCAGCGAAGCATATGGGTTACCTTCTCTTGGGGGCAAGAGAAGGCTCCCGTGTAAAAAGGAAGTCTTTTAACCGGAATTGTTCCCGGCAAAGCAGAAAAAGCCTTTTATCAAAAAGTCCAGGCGTCCTTTAGGGGGCCCTGTACTTTTTTTATGCCGGAGTACGGCAGCCATTGACCCCGTCCGCGCAGATTTAGCGTTATAATTCTGGATAGGAATTGATTTTCGAACGCATGTTTGATATGATAAAAGAAGTTGTGTTATTCTGAAAATACTTGACTGTTCAATGGAGTAACCCGTGATGAAACCGATAATTCTTACCCAACTGCAAGCCCGTCAATTTATTCTGGCCTATCAGGGACTCCAGCCGTCTCTCGAACTGACCGGGAAATCGGGCGTGCTTGAGTATATCCGCAGAGTGGGTTGTATTCAATATGATCCCCTGGATATCGTGGGTCACAATCCGGAACTGGTGCTTCAGGCCCGGGTGGCGGGGTTTCATCCGGCAATGCTCCAGGAGTTGCTTTACAGTGACCGTAAGCTTCTGGATGGCTGGGACAAGATGATGGCCGTTTATCCGGTGGAGGATTGGCCGTATTTTCGCCGCCAACGTGAGGCCGCCCGGGAATATTTCGGTAACAGCTCCCGTCCGGTCGTGGCGGTTCTGCCGCAAGTCCGTCAGGCCATTGAGGCGCAAGGCCCGCTCTCCTCGATTGACCTGCAACTCAATGAGATCGTAGATTGGCCGTGGGCGCCGACTCGATTATCCAGGGCGGCACTGGAAAGCATGTATTTCTGGGGTGAACTGGTAATCCACCATAAGGTGCACACCCGCAAAGTGTACGACTTCGCCCGGCGCCATCTCCCGGCGGAGCTTTTGGAGGCGGCGGATCCCAATATCACCGCGGAACAGTATCAGGATTGGCGGGTACTGCGCCGAATCGGCGGGATTGGACTCGTTTGGGCAAAATCGGGTGATGCCTGGTTGGGAACAGAGATTAAGAGTAAGGAGCGCGCCGCATCCCTGGCACGCTTATTGAAAACAGGCAAAATTATCGAAGTGCGGATCACTGATTTGGAAACCCCGTTTTATATGCGTAGCGCGGATCGGCTTTATCTGGAACGAGTTTTAAATTCCGGCGATCCGGCTCCCCATGCGGCCATTTTGGCTCCACTCGATAATCTGCTCTGGGATCGGAGGTTAATAAAAACGCTGTTTGACTTCGACTACCGGTGGGAGGTTTATAAACCTGTCACTGAGCGTCAGTACGGGTATTACGTGCTTCCGGTCCTATACGGCGATGGTTTCGTAGCCCGGTTCGAACCGGGAAGGGATAAAAAAGGCAAGGCCCTGATGATCAAAAACTGGTGGTGGGAACCGGGAGTCAAGCGCCGGCAAAAGATGGATCGCGCATTGGGCCAGTGTTTTCAAAACTTCCTGAACTATTTGGGCGCGGAGCGGATCCAAATGGATAAGAAGGTGTTGGCCCAGGCGGATTTAGAGTTCTTGATTTCAAAAAACTGATTGGCTGTAGCCGGCATTGGGACATTATGTGAAATCTATGAAAAAATACATCGGGCTGAGTATAAAAAGGGGGGTAAGCTGATGATATTTAATTTTTCGTCGGTTTCGGAGACGCTTTTGATTCCATTATACTGCCGGGCCATGGAAACGGAATCCCGGGAACCAGTGATCAAGGATGCGAAGGCCGTAGCGATCATGCGCCGGCTCGACCAAGAATTGGCAACCTCCGATCGCAAGTTGGCCCAGGCATTGGTCCGGCGCCGGCTTCCGAAAAAACTGGTAGTCACGATGTCCCTGCGTACCCGGAGGTTTGATGAATATGTCCGTTCGTTTGTCGGTACCCATGAGCATCCGGTCGTCGTTACCATGGGATGTGGGCTCGATACCCGGGCTTCCCGGATCGATGACGAACGGATCGATTGGTACGACCTGGATTTACCCGAGGTAATCGCCGTTCGCCAGAAATTCTTTGCCGATGATGACCGTCATCATTCAATTGGCTGCTCAGTCCTGGATTTTCGTTGGATGGAGCAACTGCCGAAAGCCCAAGCTGAATTCCTATTTGTTGCGGAAGGATTATTCATGTATCTTCCGGAGAGCGAGGTTCAAAAGCTCCTCCTTCAATTGCAGGCTCGTTTTCCTGGGAGTGAATTGGCCTGTGAGGTATCCAACCGCTATTGGGTTCAAAAGATGCAATCCGGCCATTATCGGCGTAAATTTCAAAAACAGCTTTACCTGGACGAGGGAGCCGTATTCCGGTTCGGCATCTCGAACGGCAAAGAGCTGGAAACCTGGAACGAAGGCATTGATCTTCTGGATGAGTGGACTTACTTTGACGAACACGAGAAAAAACTCGGGTGGTATAATTGGTTCGGCCAGATCGAGCTGCTTCGAAAGGTCCAGTGGATAGCGCATTATAAATTGGGATGAATATAGGCAATAGGGGCTAGGCAATAGGCAACAGGGGACACGAAAGAAATTCCTGTTGCCTGTTGTCTATTGCCTGTTGCCCACATTTCTTACTACCAGACTTAAGATCTGCTCATTCGCGTACTCGTTCTTTCGTATTGCCTGCTGCACGCTGCTTTGGAAAAGTTCGACAGGGCTTGCGGGATATTCGCCGCAGACATCAATGCCAGTTACTTTTTTAAGGCGGAGTAGGATTTGGAGGCGGGTCAGGAGTTCCGGGAGGCTCATCCGGCCTTGATCCCACTGGGTAACGGCATAGCCCGGATCCAGGACGTCCTTGTCAATACTGATATAAATCAAGCCGGTAGGAATCCCGGCCACAATTTCCGGGAGCGGCGTTTTTTGCAGCGACTCCTCAGTTAAAAAAATCAGTTTATTCAGGAGTTGGGGGTGGATCAACCCCAAACATTGCGGGTCGGCGCCGATCAGCACGACCTGCTTTAGTTCTTTAAGCCGGGAGATGGCCTCGGCCACCCAGGAGCCGCAAGAGAGGCAGTGCCCGGTATCGTTGGCATCGGAGTGATTATCGAAAAGTACCAATGAAAACGGATGTTTGATTTTCGCCAGGAAAAACAATGTCACATAATGGTAATTACCGCTGCCGATAAAGTGAATATCCGAATCCTCGTTTTGCTCAAGCCGTTGCTTAATTATCCGTCCGGTCTCCGGAGTGCAGAACATCCCGGATTGAACCAGATCCGAAAAGTCCAGCCACAGGTGGGGTTCAGCCAACAAATGCTTTTGCTGGAGATAACTGCCGTCAAAATTGAGGAATGCCGGTTTCCGGCGGGCTTGTTCCATGTTTACCCCTCCTTTTGACCGAAATGAACCATTCAGGTACGGATGGGAACCATCCGCCCGGGCAGCCTTCCTTCAATGCTCCCGTTGTCCGGATTGGCAGTGATCATTATATCACATTGGAAATCAAGCGGGATAGAGATGGGGAACCTTCGACCGGGACGCCGCCGGCTTAATTTATGGATATTGTCTTCATTGCGCTTAATCTGATATAATATAATAATATTTAGCGTGAGTGTCATTATCCAGGAGGACTCGGATGCTTTCCGATATTGAAATTGCAAACCAAAGCCCGTTGCGCCCGATCCGGGAGGTTGCGATCCGGGCAGGGATCGATGAGACTTTTCTAGAGCCTTACGGCAAGTATAAAGCCAAAATTGACCTGGGCCTATATCGACAATTGGCGAGTCAGCCCGATGGAAAATTGATCTACGTGACCGCCATCACTCCCACTCCGGCCGGTGAGGGGAAGACATGCACCGCGGTGGGCTTGACCCAAGCCCTCGGTAAATTGGGCAAGCGGGTCATGCTTTGCTTGCGGGAGCCCTCTCTGGGACCGACTTTTGGGGTGAAGGGCGGAGCCACGGGCGGCGGATACTCTCAAGTTCTACCTATGGACGAGATCAATCTTCATTTTACCGGGGATATTCATGCGGTAACCACGGCTCATAATCTTCTGGCGGCGATGGTGGATAATCATATCACCCAAGGTAATGAGCTGGGGATAGAACCCAAGAAGATTGTCTGGCGCCGGGTGATGGACATCTCCGATCGCCAGCTCCGCAACATCATAGTGGGATTGGGTGGGAAAACCGACGGTGTCACCCGCGAGACCGGCTTCGACATCACTGCGGCTTCGGAGATCATGGCTGTCCTCTGTTTAGCCTCGAATCTCGAGGACCTTAAGGAGCGGCTAGGCCGGATTTTAGTGGCCTATAACGGGCGCAACGAACCGGTCTATGCCCGGGATTTGAAAGCTGTCGGGGCGATGGCGGCACTTTTGAAAGATGCCGTCAAACCCAATCTGGTTCAGACCCTGGAAGGACAACCCGCGCTTATCCACGGCGGCCCTTTCGCCAATATCGCCCATGGCAATAACTCCATCATTGCTACCCGGATGGCGTTGAAACTCGCTGATTATGTCGTTACCGAGGGCGGATTCGCCACGGATCTCGGGGCCGAGAAGTTTTTCGACATCGTCAGCCCGGTTGCGGGTTTGAAGCCTGACGCGGCAGTACTGGTGGTATCGGCGCGAGCGTTGAAATTTCACGGTGGAATTGAAAAACTTCATCTGGGTGAGGAAAACCTTGCGGCGCTGGAGAAAGGCTTTGCCAATCTGGAACGCCATCTCCGGAATCTACATTCTCTATATAAACTACCGGTGGTCGTGGCGGTGAACCGTTTTCCCAATGACACTCCCGCCGAATTACAGGCTATTAGCGATTATTGCACTCAACTAGGGGTTCCGGCGACCGTTTCTGAGGTTGTGGCGAGAGGCGGCGAAGGTGGTGTGGAACTGGCCGGAGCAGTGCTTGAGACGCTAAAACAGCCAAACGGTTTTAAGCCGCTTTACGATCACGAATTACCCCTCCGGGCCAAGATCGAGACCATCGCCACCCAAGTCTATGGCGCCGCCCGGGTTAATTATTCCAAGGAAGCGGAGACTGCCTTGAATCGCCTCACTGAACTGGGATATGCCAGGCTTTCGGTCTGCATCGCCAAAACGCAAATGTCCTTCTCTGATGACCCTTCCCTTAAAGGCGCGCCCAGTGGTTGGACCCTGACAATACGGGAAATCCGGCTGCTGGCCGGGGCGGGTTTTGTGGTTGCCATCGCTGGCACGATAATGACCATGCCGGGACTGCCCAAGCACCCCTCCGCCGAGAACGTGGACATTACGGGGGATGGGGAGATAAAGGGTTTGTTCTGAAGGGAACAGGCAATGGGCAACAGGGAAAAGGCAACAGGCGATAGGCGTGAGGCATAAAAACTGTGGGATATGGATTTCAAACCTATGATCCAATTCTGTATGTATAGACGCAAGCCTTTTATGCAGTACGCTTGCCTGTCGATGAAACTTTCAGGTTTTCACCAAACTACTGTTGCCTTTTATGCAGTATGCTTGCCTGTCGATGAAATTTTCAGGTTTTCACCAAACTACTGTTGCCTGTTGCCTAGTGCCTATTGCCTATTAAAATAACGGAGTGATCTTATTGGAAATTGAGTCCATTGCCATTCTCGATTGCGGCGGTCAGTATACCAAGGTGATCGATCGCAAAGTACGGGAGATGTCGATTCGGTCGGAGATCTTTCCCATCAATGTTTCGGCCGAAAGTTTACGGGGATATCGCGGAATCATCCTTTCGGGTGGCCCAAGCAGCGTATGGAGCGATCAGGCCCTGGCCTATGATCCCGACATATTTAAGCTAGGCTTACCGGTGCTGGGGATCTGTTACGGTATGCAACTGCTCAATCAGCACTTCGGCGGCAAAGTACGTCCGGGAACGACCACCGAGTACGGCGAAATCAAGTTGGATGTCGATACGGCCTGCCCGCTTTTCCATGGCCTTGAAGTAACGCAACGAGTCCTGATGAGCCACGGTGATTCGGTTACCGAATTAGCCCCCGGTTTCAAGGTGGCCGCCAAATCCGGCGAAATCTACGCGGCGATCTACGATGAGGGACGCCGTCTATACGGGGTCCAGTTTCATCCGGAAGTCGATCTCACCGTTCAAGGCCGGCGGATGTTGGAGAACTTTTTAAAGGCAGTTTGCGGTCTGAGCGGCAATTATCTTTTGGATGACCGGATTCAGACCGCGATTGCCAAGATTCGCGAGCAGGTCGGGGATGAGAAGATCCTGGTCCTGGTCAGCGGAGGGGTTGATTCCGCCGTTAGCGCGGCGCTACTTCTAAAAGCCTTAGGACCGGATAACGTCTATGCGATCCATATCGATCACGGCCTGATGCGCAAGAACGAGAGCGATCTGGTCTGTGAAAACTTAAAAGAGCTGGGACTGCGCCACCTAATTCGGAAAGACGCCACCGATCTCTTCTTTAATAGCGTGATTACAGTAAACAGCAAGGAACTGGGCCCCCTGACCCAAGTGGTTGATCCCGAGGTCAAAAGGAACCTGATTGGCGAGATCTTCATCCGGGTGGTACGCGAGGTGGCCACCGAGCTTCAGCTCGACTTTGATCGGACTTTTTGGGCGCAAGGCACTCTTCGTCCGGATCTGATCGAGAGCGGCAATCCGGATGTCAGTAGTTTTGCACACCGGATCAAAACCCATCATAACGATGTCGACATCGTCCGGCGTGCTCGTGAGAAAGGATTGGTAATCGAGACCAACTGGGATTGGCACAAAGATGAGGTGCGACAGGTGGCCCGGAGCTTGGGAATCGCCGAAAGCATTGCCTCACGTCAGCCTTTTCCCGGACCGGGATTGGCCATCCGGGTAATCTGCCATAATGGTCAGGGAGAGATCACATCTACCCAAAGGGACGCCTTAGCTCGGGTGATGGCGGAGAAACCGACCGGGATCGATGCCGTGGCGGTGCCGATTCAATCCGTCGGGGTTCAGGGAGACTGCCGTAGCTACCGTAATCTGGCGATTGCATACGGACAAGGAACCGGTTTTGACTGGGAGACCCTTTACGGGATCGGTAAAATCCTTCCCAACCGGTTGGATTTTATTAACCGGGTTGCCTATGTGCTGAACCGGCAGCAGTTATCAGGCCCGCTCGCCTGTCATTCGCTTTATATCAACCGGGAAAGCGTGGCGCTTCTCCGGGAGGTGGACAACCTGGTAGTGGCGAAATTGAATCGTAAACCGATTAGCCAGGTGTTTGCGGTCTTACTTCCACTCGGCATCACCAAGCGGTATTCCGTGGCCATCCGTACCATCATCACCAATGATTTCATGACCGGAAGGGCTGCCGTGATCGGGGAAGATCTTCCCAAGGAACTGGTGCTTGAATTGGTCAAGGAACTTGAATCCCGCTTTCCGGAGCTGGATTTGATTCTTTACGACATCACCGGAAAACCCCCGGCCACAGTGGAATGGCAATAAGATCCGATTGATCGATCAACAACGCAGGACTTACTGCTTCTGTGTCGAATAATAACTATGAATGAAGAAGATTAGCATCTCGCAACTTAGTAAATTCTTTGTTTTGTCGTACGGGTATCGACAACAAATCCGGAATTCCATCTTGTCCGGGGAAGTGATAGAACTAAAATGGCCGTTGACAAACTTTCGAAGTTACGCATGTATGCCGAGGTGCGATTCTCTTTTCTGGACTCCACGACCCATATGGAGGATCTGGAAGGCGTCGTCAAGGAGCTATACCGGACCGAGTATATTACCAAAGACGAACTGCTCCTGAAGGAGAGTGAACCGCTGCTCGGCCCCTGGGAAATGCGGGTTAAACCCCAGAGAATCTTCTTCACCATGGACTCCTGTCCGAGTTATGATTATTTTGGTGATGTGTTGGAGAACCATCTGAAAACCATGGCCAAGGTGCTTACCCCAAAGGAGATCATTAACAGCGGGGTTCAGGCCTATTATTTATACCCCATCGATTCGCTGCAGGATTTTTCGGAAGTGGTTACCCTATGGAGTGACAGTTATATTCAGAATAAATCCTCAGTGGTGGGTATCAGCGATCTGGGCGTTAATGTTTTTTTTAAAGAAGAGAGTCTCAAAGTTAATATCAATTGTAAAGTTCTCAACGATACTCAGGCCAAGGGTTATTTCCCCGAAACCGGAGGAAAACCGGTGGCCCAGTTAAATCTATTGATCGACCTCGATATCTCCACCGCCGACCCGGTCGAATTGAAAAAATCGCTCTCTCCCGCGCTGGTACAGATACTTCAGAATCAGATCAATGAAGCGGTCCGGCAGATGGAGGAACGATTGGGTAATTTGGTCCGGTAATAGAATTCCCTTCTTAACCCCCTCTTTGGGCAAAAGTCAGGTTTTGTATGGTAATCATGAGAATCAAGGCAAAAGAAATGAGGGTCTCAATTGTCGTTTTCTCAGGATTTTAATGTTAAGGTAGGCGAAAATACCCGCCGTTCAGATCTTGCCATGCCCCGTTTTTATATTCATTACGGCAGGCAGGACAGCGGGGCAGTCAACCGTCCGGCGGCTTACGCGATCATCTCCCGCCTCAAAGGGCAGTCGGATCTGTTCCTGGAGATCAAGAGCGAGCTTCTAAATCTGCCTCCGGGTAACCGGGGCGTAGCGGGGGTATCCTTCTTGGAAACCGTCCAACGGCTTGGACTCGATTATCGCCATCGTAAACAGACGGGTCCCCAAAATACCCGGGTTTTCGGGATTGAAATTTCTTTAGGCAAGCACACGATTGAGGAGCATGA
The DNA here is from genome assembly GCA_036384575.1 of Bacillota bacterium. Classification (GTDB taxonomy): domain Bacteria; phylum Bacillota; class UBA4882; order UBA8346; family UBA8346; genus DASVMB01. Next base: position 4,695 of record DASVMB010000002.1, on the reverse strand, counting down.
TATTCTGGCTTATCTTCCGGATTCAATCTGGCGGCGAGAGGATTTTTACTCCTGCCTGCCGCTTTACGGCGCCCGTTATTATGTTCCCGCATCACCTCTCGATGCATCGACTCTCGACGCGTCGAGCATCCTCGATCAACTCTGGCAGGGAGAGATTGCTCCGCAAACCCAATTGGAAGTCTTCCGCTGGATCGGTTTCGACTGTATAAACTTCGGACAGATGGGCCTTCTCTCGAATTCCTTAACCCTTCAGGATTTGAAAAAAACACTTGAGATTTAGCTATTCTCATGGAAATCCCTGAAGTCTTTGGGTTTTGTTTCACTCTTCACCCTTTTTTAACCGGAGGTTTTAAATGAAATCCTTCCGTAAAGAGTTGCTCTTTCATACCAAGAACCGTGTCGAATTCATCAATATCACCGAACAGGTGGAGGCTGTCCTGGCGGAGAGCGGCATCCGGGAGGGGCTATGCCTGGTCAACGCGATGCATATTACGGCCAGCGTCTTCATTAATGACCATGAAAACGGGCTCTGGAACGATTACCGGAATTGGCTGGAGAAATTGGCTCCCCATGAACCCAGTTCCTTATATCAGCATAACCGGACCGGAGAAGTCAATGGCGACGCCCATCTAAAGCGGCAGGTAATGGGGCGTGAAGTAGTGGTGGCGGTCACCGCCGGCCGGCTTGATTTCGGCCCCTGGGAACAGATTTTTTACGGGGAATTCGACGGTGAACGGCCTAAACGGGTACTCGTCAAGATCATCGGCGAATAGATATCACCCAAATTTCAACCATAATCGGATTGACTTTCCATCTTGGCGGTGGTATAGTATAAAAAACGTAAAGCGATGACGGGGACATGTTGACGGGTTGGGCGGTACCGGGAATTTTTCCGGCGCCCGGGATATAGAGAGGGAGGGCCGCGGCTGAAAGCCTTCCCGGCAAAATCGGCAATACCACCCCTGAGCGGCTTCCGGAAAAAGCGCACTGTACGGCGCTTGAATATGGTGGCCCGGTCCGGCCGTTATCCGGCATGAGTTGGGCCCGCCCCCATGGGGCAGGTCAAAAAAGGTGGTACCGCGGAAGATAAGCCTTTCGTCCTTTGAATAGAGGATGAAAGGCTTTTTTGATCCCATAGGCGGTAAGGGTGACATTGCTCATTATGATTGGGAGGTTTTGACATGCAGGATCACCATATTAACATCGGTATACTGGGACTGGGGACGGTCGGTACCGGAGTGGCCAGAGTATTACTGGAACAACGGGAACTTTTGAAAACCCGCTCCGCTTTGACCTTCAATTTGGCGGCAATCGCCGAGTTGAACTGGGACAAGAAACGTGATCTCGATCTCGGCGGGGTTCATTGTACCACGAATGTGGCGGATATATTGGAGGATCCGGCCATCGACATCGTAGTGGAGACCATCGGCGGTTACGAGCCGGCCTTCAGCCTGATCTGTCAGGCGCTGCGCAATAGGAAAAGCGTGGTCACGGCCAATAAAGCACTGGTGGCGACGAAGGGGCGGGAACTCTTTCAAATTGCCGCCGAGAACGGAGTGGATCTCCTGTTTGAAGCGAGCGTCGGCGGAGGCATCCCCATAATCAAGGGTTTGCGTGAAGGATTGGTTGCCAACCGGATTGAAAGCATGTACGGGATCCTTAACGGAACTTCCAACTATATTCTGACCCGGATGCACCGCGATGATCTGGAGTTCGAGCAAGCCCTGAAAGAGGCTCAGGCCAAGGGATTTGCCGAAGCCGATCCCACCCTCGACATCGGCGGCGGCGACGCGGCTCATAAGCTTACCATTCTGGCGTCGCTGGCATCCTCGGGCTTTGTAGATTTCAGCAATATTTACGTCGAGGGCATTACCGGGATCACCAAATTGGATATCAATTTTGCCAAGAGTTTTGATTATACCGTCAAACTATTGGCAGTCTACAGACTGCTTGACAAAGGTCTGGACCTCCGGGTCCATCCGACGCTGGTGCCCAACTCGCACCTTTTGGCAGCAGTCAGTAACGAGTTGAACGCCATCTTCGTCAAGGGGGATTTCGTGGGCAATACCATGTTTTACGGGCCCGGAGCCGGTGAACGGCCTACCGCCAGCGCGATTGTCAGCGATATCGTCGATCTCTCCCGTGATCTCTTGACGAGCGAGGGCGGGGAGTTTCACAAGCAGGCCATCGATCCCGGCAGGAACGTTGCCACGGTGCCGATTCAAGAGATCCGCAACCGTTATTACCTGAGGTTTTTTACACTGGATGCGCCGGGCATTCTCTCCAAGATCTCGGGGGCTTTGGCGGAATACGGGATCTCCATCTCCTCCATGGTTCAACTGGAGACTCACGGCAAAAACAATCATGTACCGATTGTGCTCCTAACCCATGAGGCCCGCGAGGCCGATATGGAACAGGCCTTGGCGGTGATCCGCAAGTTCGACTTTGTGCAGGAGAACTATTTGCGGTTGCGACTGTTTTAACCCTTACCCCGGCACCCGCAAAGGGCGCAAAGGGAGGGTGGGCATGGAAAAAGAAGAACCGGAAGCGGGTGTCGCTATCTATGACCGATAGTCTATTGTTGCAGATGATCGACCGCAGGCTCAAACCGAAAGAGTGGTACGAATATTCCACTCCGGTATTGGAAGGGTTCCGGTTGATCGCCACCAGGGATGATCAGAAATTCGCCGGACTTCCGGTAAGCGACGAGGCCGGCGTAACTGGGTCCGGACGCAAGCCCGGATTTAGCCCGATCAAACCTTATCGCGATTATTTCGGTCGTTTCACCTTAACAACCCGGTTGGTTGCGGAAAAGCTAGAGGTGCAATTCGCCATCGGTTATGCCTGGAATAACCGGGTGACCACGGTGGAAGATTACGCTAATTTCAGTTGGTTGCGTCTGGCCACTCATGTCGCGGGGATCGTCTACCCCAATCTCGCCCTCCAAAAACAACTCCTCGAGTATCTGCTCGGCCATTCCCGGAAACCACGGTTTGTTACGACCCGGGTCTACCATTTTCTCCAGAACGACCTTTATCAGACCATCACCGGGTTGATCCGGGAGCGGGAGAAGAAGGCCGGTATACCGGAGGCCTAAAAAGCGAACCTAACCCCCTATTGAAGGTGGGGGACTCTATGGTTGATATCATATTTAGCTATTTGGTTCGATGAACCGCTTGGGCAGTCGATTCCCGAATGACGAGTTCGGTTGGGAGAATGATTTGGATATTTTGAATCTCCCGGTTTTTAATCTCCAAAAATAAGCTTTGGCAGGCAATTCTGGCCATTGATTCGATATTTACTTTGACCGTGGTCAACTTGGGGCTACAGTATTTACTTTGCTCGGTATCATCAAACCCAATCACACTAATATCTTGGGGAATTGAAAAACCGGCGGATTTTATTGCCTCCATTGCCCCGATGGCAATCGTATCGTTACAGGCGAAAACAGCGGTGGGAAGCTGGGTGTTTTCCTGGATTATTTCCTTCATGGCTTTGAAGCCGCTATCGAAGGTCCAATCGCTTTCCTTGATGATTTGCCGTCTCCAATCGATATTTGCATCTGTCAAAGCCCTTTCATATCCATGCAGGCAGTCTTTTGAAGTAATATAACTGGGTATTCCGTTGATAAAGCTAATCTGCCGGTGATCTTCGGATATCAGGTACTTTATCGCCGCATAGGTTCCTTTTTCACGGTCAGCCCGGATTGTAGGGTAAAAATCGGATTCGTTATTGACCACTACCGCGGGAATTTTCAGCTTTTTGGCTTCTTCGATGAATTTTTCATTGATTTTACTTACAAACAAAATACCTTGAACCCCTCGGCCTTCCAGAATGTCGGTTAAAAGCTCGTCGTCACTTATGGTAGTGTATATTAAATTATATCCCTGTTTTTTGCATTCGTTTTCAACGCTGTAAAACAGACTGGAGTTAAATGGTTCGGTGATTCGATCCGCTGAGATTAGATTTTTTGGAATTTTAGGCAACAAAAATATCAGATTGTGAAAGTTGGGGTTCTCCTCGAAATGACGTGATACACCCGTTACCCGGGTTCCCAGTCCGGCAATCTTTTCGACCAGACCTTCCTGAGCGATTATCCCCAAAGCTCTGCGGACCGTCAGCCGATCGACATTAAACATGATACTCAATTCGCGTTCCGAAGGCAAGAGTTCCCCAACCTGCCATTTCTTTTCGGTAATCATTTTGATTAAACTCTCGTATACCTGCGTATACAAGGGTATCTTAATATCTCGGTTAACTTTCATGCTTTTCTCTCACTCACAAGTACTTATTTACTTTGGTAATCTTTGCCTGTTGAATTATTTCATGGATAAGGATACCAGATTATCCGCCTTTAATCAATGATTTCAACGATTTTTCCGCCGACGTGGAGATTTGGTATCGGAACGATTAAACTCTTCTTCGGTCAAATCCTCGAAGCAGGTTTGGCTGGAAAGGGTTTTAAAAATTGAGCCAAAATCAAAATCCCCGGCTGGAATGAGTTTGTTATGGACGACATTCATAAGTGAAGATTTGATAATGGCTCAATACTAGATAAGTCTGTATCCGGGGGTTATGCGACCACTTCCGGAAAGCACCAACATAAAGACATGGCTGTACCCCTGGAGTCGGTACAGAACCGGTCATACAGACGTGTACAACTATTCCCAGTAAATCGTAGCCCCTTTATCAGCG
>DASVMB010000001.1:0-5408 GCA_036384575.1 Bacillota bacterium | reverse complement strand
TGAACCAGTTTCTGGTCCAGTTCCACCAGCGGCATTAACACAAAAGCCCGTTCACAAACCTTGGGATGGGGCACAGTCAGATAGGAACTTTCAAACACCCAGTCCCGAAAGAACAGCAGATCCAGATCGATCAAGCGCGGGCCATACCTGAAACTCGTAACCCGACCCATCTGGTTCTCGATGGATTTCAATGCCTGTAACAACCTGGACGGGCTCCATTCCGCCGCCACAGGCGGAACCAGATACAGCACTTGATTATAGAACCAAGGTTGATCCGTCACCTCTACCGGTTCACTCCGGTAAATAGCCGAAGTAACCGGGGTTACCCCGACGGTCTCCGCAATGAGTCCCGCCGCCTGTTTTAGGCTAGCCACCGAATCCCCGAGATTGCTGCCCAGACCGATAAAGATCCGGTTAGATTTGGTTGTCGCCGGCGGATGCGATGGCGTCGCACATCCGGCTGGCTCGAACAATGGCTTTGACATCATGTACCCTCACAATATTGGCACCCTTGATTACGCCCCAGACTGTGGTGGCAATCGTCCCCTCCAGCCGTTCGGTGACAGGCAAATTCAAAGCGTTGCCGATCACTGATTTGCGTGAAGTGCCGAGTAAGATAGGCCGCCCTAGTATCTTCAGGCGGTCCAGTTCCCGTATGACCTGGAGATTATCCCGTTGGCTTTTGGCAAAGCCGACACCCGGATCAACGATGATCTGTTCTTCACGAACCCCGTGATCGAGGGCGACCCGGATCGAATCCTCCAAACGTGCAATGAGTTCAGGCATCAGATCTTGGTAAGCATTTTTTTCCGCATTATGCATAACAATCACCGGGACACCCGAATCTCCGGCAATCCGGGCCATCCTCCGCTCCGGATCGTCCGGAGAAAGCAACCCCCAGATATCATTGAGCATGGCCACACCCAGATTCAGGACTTGCTCGGCAATGCGCGGTTTATAGGTATCCACCGAGAAAGGTACCTTCACGGCGGAAACCAGTTCCCGGAGAGCCGGAAATAACCGGCGCGCCTCTTCGGCTTCATCTACCGCAGGTCCGCCGGGCCGGGTCGACTCTGCGCCGACATCTAAAAAATCGGCTCCCGCATCCACCATCTCCTTGGCTTGCTGCACGGCGCGGTCAATATAATCGCTCCGGCCGTAAAGACCGTCGCTTGAAAATGAATCGGGAGTCAGGTTGATGATCCCCATCACATACGTCTTGGAATTCAAGTGATAAGGTTTGCCCTGGATTGAAACCGGCGGCAGAACAGAAGATGATGCACCCGTCAAAATGGAATGCCGAATGGAAATCCCTCCAATTGGGTTGGCCTGCAACGATAATTTTTCCGTATTATTATATCACAACCCGGCCTGAACGGAGGAAGAATTGACCCAAGCAATAGACTTAAAACAAAAATAAGTGATGCCATAGAAAAAACGCTGCGATAGTGGCAGCGAGTCAATCCACGTTTCAGAAAGCGTTTTTTATACCAAGTTATGCTCTTATGTAAAACAGCGAACATTAAAACGATAACCCGAGGTTACCCGAAGTACATTCCAAGGTGAGATATCCATTTGAACTAACCGGGCTTTATCCGGTATCTCCGGACTGTTTTGCACCGCGCTGTAAATAATCATACTGGCGGCGATACAAAACGCGACCAACAACAAGATAAATAATCCTTTGGGTTTCATGCCATCACCGAAACTATTCTCTCAAAATAGAATCATTTTTATGCCACAGATCTTTCCAAACCCCTTCCAGCTTGAACCCCGCGCGGGCTCGCGCTTAATCGTTGAGGTATAGATGACGCAAACGATACAGTGCTTCTTTTTCAAGACGACAGATCTGCACTTGGGAGACACCGAAGATTGCGGCGATCTCACTCTGGGTCTTTTCCTCAAAGAAGCGGAGCTCGACCAAGAGACGTAAACGTTTGGGAAGCTTGGCGATGACTTCGTGAAGGGCGAAATGTTCCAGCCATTTGGTATGCTCAACCTCTTCTCCGATAAGCATCTCCCGGCTGACCGCATCCCCCTCCTCTTCATAAACAATATCCTGTAATGAATTGAGCGGCCGGCTGACCTCCAGCGCCCCGGCGATTTCCTCACGGGAAAGACCGGTAGCGGATTCCAGTTGAGAAAGTGTAGGTTCCTTACCCAGTGTCGCCCCAAGTTGCTGCCGGGTTTGGTCCACCTTACCCGCCAATTCTTTCATGGACCGGCTTACTTTGATGGGTCCGTCGTCCCGGAGATGTTGCTTGATTTCACCGATAATCACCGGTACGGCATAGGTCGAAAATTTCACTTCAAAGGTGGGATCAAATTTATCCACCGCTTTTAACAGACCCATACAGCCGATCTGAAACAAGTCATCCAATTCGCCCCGGTTGGAGAAACGTTGGGCAATACTCATCACTAACCGTAAATTGTGCTGAATGATGACGTTTTTAGCTTCTGTATCACCATTCCGATATCCCATGATCAACTCCCGGAACTCTTGATCGGTTAAGAGCCCGGTATTGGGGAGATTGATCTCACTCTTTACTGTTTCGGGAGACCCCTGCATCAGCGAACCCCCGTTCCGGACGCTTTTTCATAACAACCATTGTTCCTTGGGAGGGGCTGGATTTAAGCTCCATCTGATCCATAAATGATTCCATGAATACCAGACCCAGACCCATCCGTTCAGGCTCAGTCGAAAAAGTGGCTTGTTTCGCCTGCTCGATATCTTCAATTCCTTTTCCAAAATCAATTACCCGGATAACCAGAAAGTCATCCTCGATCTCCAATTCCAGACGGATGATACCGGTTTGTCCGGAATATGCGTGAATCACGCAATTGGAAACCGCCTCTGAGGTTGCGACCCTGATTTCCTCGATCTCCGCCAAAGTAAACTCCAGTTGGGCGGCGAAAGAAGCGACGATTAATCGGGCTTGGCCTACATTCTGAGGTAGACTCGGGAACTCCATCTTTAAATAGTTTTTTACCATTCTTGCCGCTACCTCCATGAGATTTATCACAATTCCCCTAATGCATGCCGGCGATCTTCATGAATATCCATTATCTTCAAAAGACCCGAGAGTTGCAACAACCGTCGTAACGGGTCCGAGACGTTAATAGCCGATAGTCTCCCCCCGGACTGACTTAACCGTCGAAACCGGCCGAGAATAACCCCCAAACCTGAACTATCAATGAAACGGACCTGCTTTAAATCGAGGATCAGATGGCGGATGGAATCATAATGATTCAACTGCTCATCAACGACCTGACGAAAAAGCGGCGAGGTCTCCAGGTCTAGCTCTCCTTCAAGTTTCACGATAAGATTCGCTCCGATCCGTTCGGTTTCAATATTCAAGCAAAAACCTCCTTTCTGAACTGGGGAAGAATTCGCCGTCCGGCTTTCAGATCCTCCCTCAGAAAATGACAGAAAGGGCCGTAAAGTCAATACTTATGACACTTTTTAAATAAAGGTGATCATTTGATGACGAAAATTAAAAGCCCCAGGTCTACTTGAGTTTCAGCTAGACCTGGGGCTTTGAATATTTACTTTAGTTATTTCGTAACAGTACTTGGGGGAAGACCCCTATCTGGCTTTCCCCGTCACGGGGAAAGAAAGGTTGAAGCCGGATATCACACGTCCAACGGACGTGTCGTATGTCCAGTCAACATAACTCTTGGAACGGGAAGGAGACAAAAGAGATGAGATATGTTGTTATTGCCTATTTCCTATCTCACGCTGGCAACTCACCCCCAACCCCTCTCTTTTCAGAAGAGAGTTGCCTCGCGCTCCACGGGGGGCGCGCGCTATTCATGCCTCATGCCTCACGCCTCTTGCCTACCGTACTCCAACCCTGATTAAATTTTGAAAGGCTTGCCAGCAGATCTCAAAGAACGACGCCCTTTCAACAGATTTTGCGGCTGTTAAGTCAATCCGCCCGCAATTTTTTCCTTCCACACTCAATTCGACCGCGCCGATTTTTTGACCGGTTTTTACCGGAGCCTGAATCACCGGATAGAGCCTGATCCGCTTAATAACCTTCCCTTGAAAGTCCCGCTTAACGATGGCTGTCAGTTCCCCGGGAACCACGGCATCCACATATGCCTGTCGGCCGCGAAAGACCCGGACCTGGCCAATGGTTTCTCCGCCTTTAAAAACCTGATAAGCCTTGAATTTAGAGAACCCGTAATTGAAAAGTTTGGTTATGTCCTTGGAACGTGTTTCGGAAGCCGGGGATTTCATAACTACGGCAACCAACCTCACACCGTCCCGTTTGGCGGTTGCTACCAGGCAAAAACCCGCGGCATTGGTAAATCCGGTCTTGAGCCCGTCACAACCACGAAAGAACCTTACTAAATTATTGGTATTCCGAAGGAACGATTTACCCCCCCGTAAACTGTCAATCCATGTTCCGGTCCATTTAAAAACCAGTGGATGCTTGATAACTTCCATGGCCAACCGGGCTTGGTCTTCCACAGAGGTAATATTCCCGGTTCCTCCGTCCTCGGGACTCAAGCCGGTAGTGTTGACATAGTGAGTGCTCTTCAACCCCAATTCATTACAACGTTTATTCATCAAGGTGATAAAGTTCTCTTCCGAGCCCGCCAGATGTTCCGCCAAAGCATAAGAGGCATCATTGGCCGAAACGATCGACACCGCCTTCATCAACTCGGCAACGGTCATTTGTTCCCCGGGTTCGAGCCAGATTTGAGAACCGCCCATCCGGCAAGCTTCGGGAGAGGCGGTAACCACGTCGGTGAGTTTGATCTGATTTTTGTCGACGGCCTCTAATGCAAGTAACATCACCATTAACTTGGTCACACTGGCGGGTGGAAGCGGTTCGGACTGGTTCTTTTGAAAAAGAATCTCACCGCTCGTCGGTTCAATTAGAATCGCTGCATATGAATCCAGCTTCAAATTGGCCTCACCGCTCACCCGCCCTGCGGCTCCGGCTGTTTGTCCCAGCATAACCGCACCAAGTAATGCAAGATAAAAGACCGGCCATAACCTGAAATATTTTTTCACGCACCAAACCCCCTTGATTGATAAAGCGATCTGACTCTTTCAAATAAGGAAATGATTACAGCACGCATGCGCCATCGCTTTATGATCTTGTGCAAAAAAGGGGGGTTCTATTCCCTGTTCCCGCCGGGTAATCGGTCGTTCCCGGACAAAAAATAACCCCGGTCATTAAAATTGACCGGGGAATGAGAACAGAACTTAGGGTAAGCAGCCCTTTACGCAGTAACTTTCTTCTCGGAATAGACGCTTACTTGCTTGTCGGATTTGCCTTTGCGTTCAAAGGAAACAAAACCGTCAATCTTCGCAAATAAGGTATCGTCCTTGCCGATTCCGACATTTTCGCCGGGATGGAACTTGGTACCGCGTTGGCGTACCAAAATACTAC